>JAFGQX010000079.1 GCA_016935455.1 Microcaldota archaeon | reverse complement strand
TTTTTTCGGATACAGTTTCTACCAGCTCATGGCTGTTGCAGTGCAGTTATTTGTGGGAAGCAGTCTCATTTACCTTCTTACAGGAATCCCTCTTGAAATTTCAATACTGCTTCTTTCAGCAATAGTCCTCACTTATTCCTGGATCTCCGGATTGAAGGCGTCAATCTCCACGGATTTGATTCAGCTGGGATTCATATTTCTTGGGCTGGCAGTAATCATTCCAATGGTTTTAGCCCATTCCGGAGGATTAAATTCTATAACCAAAGGAATAGGCGGGATAACAGGAGAACATACAAATCTTTTTGACCCTGCAGTTGCATTTTCATTTGGTCTGGTAACTTCAATAGGATTAATTGCAGGTGCAATAGCTGACCAGCAGTTCTGGCAGAGAACATTTGCATTTGATAAAAAATCAATTAAATCCGGATTCCTTGCAGGTGCATTATTGTTTGGCCTGGTTCCAATAACTCTCTCTTCTTTAGGGTTTATCGCTGCAGGTTCAGGAATGTTAATTCCGCAGGGAACTGACCCTTCCATGGTGGGAGTTCTTGCAGTTGCAGGCCTTCTCCCAGAAGTATTCCTTGTTTTGTTCTTTGTAATGCTTCTCGCAGGCCTTACCTCAACGCTGGACTCAGGGCTGAGTGCATTTTCCTCTCTTTATTCGGTGGACATAAAAAAATACACCCTTTCAGAAGACCTTTCCAACCCAAGAGCAGGAATGATAATTATACTTTTTGCAGGCATTGCGGTTGCACTCACGGTAAACTACATTCCCGCTATCGGACTTAAACAATTGTGGTGGATATTCAATGCGGTTGCAGCAGCACTTATAATCCCAACAGTCTTGAGTTTATATTGGGACAAACTTACATCAAAAGGTGCCAGATACGGAATCATTTCCGCATTGATAATCGGCCTCCCATTGTTTGTATATGGCAACTTCATAGACAATTCTGTTTTGATAGTGGTAAGTGCAGTGTTAATTCTTGCATTAAATCTACTGTTCTGCTGGGTTTTCAGAAAAGAGGAAATTAAAGGAGCCGGCCGTATTTCCCAGCCAAATCAAGATGTTTCTTAATATCATTTTTTCCTTCTTCAGAAGGATTCTGCATATGCCCCAGACATGCAACCTTTGCCCTTACATTTGCCCTGTAACATTTGTAGAAATCCAGAAGTTTTTTCCCTTCCTCATCCCCCGCAAGTTTGAAGTATTCTTCGGAAACAAGTTCGGCCAAATCATCTCTCCCGTGCGCATCCAAATCCATTGCAAGAAATGAAATCTCATTTGCCGTATCAATGAATCTGAACTCCTCATTAAATTCAATACAGTCAAATATCAAAATCTTTCCGTCTTCAATAAATATATTCCCTGAATGGAGGTCTCCATGACAGTCCTTTATTCTCCCTTCATTCTGCCTCTTGATGAACAGTTCCCTGTTTCCGTCAACAAACTCCTTCGCCTTCTCAAGAATAAAATCAATCTGTTCCCCGCATCCGCAGGCTTTTTCGGCAGTTTCCTTCACGCCTCCAAGGTCCTTGAACTGCTCCCAAACCATCTCAGAAGACTGGTATCTCAAATCAGTAATCGTATCAATCCTTGAATGGAAATCCGCAAGTATCCCCGCGATATTCCCAATATCCTCATCCGACACTTTACCTTCTGCAAGGAGATGATTCATTTTCCATTTCTCGTCAATTCTTTTCATCTTCACTGCGTGTTCAAAAACAGTTCCCCCACCGGAAAAATTAATCACTCCCTTTTCATCTTTTCTAACTTCAACAACATCCAGATAAATCTCAGGACTCAGCCTTTTATTAAGCCTAAGTTCTTCTTCACAATACATTTTCCTTAATTCAGGAGTCGAAAAATCCAGAAATGAAAACTTCACAGGTTTTTTAATCTTGAACACGACTTCCGGATACAAAAATAAATGGGAGATATGGGTCTGGTTGTACTCTAATTTTGTTCCTCCGATATACTCAAGCGCAAGCTTGATTTTAATCCATTCCTCAAGAGAAGTATCCAGAACATAGTGTTCATTATCCAAAGGTTCAAACTGTTTTTTAATCTTTAGATAGACCTCAAAATCCGCTTCGCTTTTGCTGTCTCCCTCTTCAGCCCTTTTGTTTATCCATTCCCTTACTTTCCCCTCATTAACAGCACATTCGATTATCTTTACAATGGAATTTGTTTTTTCCGCAAGATTGTAAACTCTTTTTCTTGTTTCTTTTCTGTAAAATGTAGCATCCAAAATTACATTATTCCCTTCCATAACTGCCTTTTCCGCCCTTTCAAACATCACTTCGTAAACTCTTTTTTTCTCCTCAGCGCTGTATGTTCTCTTTTCAAGCAGTTCCATCCTTAATTCATCAGAACTGATATGCTCTGCTCCGGTAATTCTCTGGATACTTTTTGCAAGGTATGTTTTTCCAGTGGAAGGCAGCCCGCATACCATTATTATCATTATTCCACCTATTCAAACCGGACCACATACGTAGTCCTGTAAAATCTTTTTCCCTCCTTTTCACCCGAAAGCTTTCTGGAACTCCGGTATGTCCATCCCATGTCTTTGAGAAATTCAACCACTGTTTTTCCTCTTCCGACATAAAGGTCAATTCCCTCCTTTCTTTCAACAACTTTGCTCACAAAGGTTTTTTTCTTGAGCCATCCGTATGCCTGGTTTGCAAAAAATTCTCGTTTCTTTTTCTCTCCCCTGAACTGCAAGATCGCTTCGTAATATCCCCCGCTTTTCCTTACGCATTCGGGACAGTTTACTTTTACGAAATTTACGCTGAATTTTCTCTCAACCTCATAAATTTTTCCGTCTATATTATAATAAAAAATCGCAGTTTCCGAATCCAGATAGTAATCCGCCCTTTCAAAACTCCCCCTGAATCTTCCTGCGATGTCCTCTTCAACCGCTTTTTGGTCATATTTCCCCCATTTCCCTCTCATCCTGACCATCCCGCATTTGCTGCAGATTAAGTATTCAAGTTTTTTAGGGAATTTAATCTTGAATTCAAAGCATTCCTCGCAGAAGGGGCCTATGAATCTGATTTCATCGCTTGTTTTCCCGCATTTTGGACAGATATTCATTATACCAATTTTTAATGTTAAGATTTAAATAGAGTTAAGTGCATACTCTTTTCTATGGATTTTGAAGACGATATGAGTTCAATAAATACCGAGCTGAGATATATTACTGTTGAACTCATGAAAATTGCGGAAAAAAACGGAAAAACATTTGAGGAAGTTTCAAGGGAGTATATAGAGAATGTTAAACTGCTCCATGGAAAAATTAATTCTCTTTCAGAACAGGAACGCCAGTCCGAAGCCTGCAAAAAATCATTGTCCAAATAAGTTGTAGATTTATGACCCAGAATATAAAAAAGGCGGTTGATGTCACTAATTATCTTGTTGCACTACCTTCATCAAGGTATCTTCTTTCAGCAATTCTGTTTCTCGGAATTCTGCTGGGAATTTTTGCCGAGTATTCCGGAGAATTTAATTTTGATTTGATAACCCAGGGAGCAATGACGGGAATATTCATCCTTACAATTCCGGCATTTCTTTCAGCAGCAACAATAAAGCTGATGATACGGAAAGTGAGCTTTAAAAGAATCCTTGCAACCACCCTCATCGGGGAAATTCTTTATGCACTAACCTATTCATTATCCATATTTCTTTCAATGTCCAGCGTCCAGTATTCGCAGTTTGCAGTATTCATAGGCTCGGCATTTGTATTTGTAATCTGGTATGCTGTTGCAAGAATATTCTTTGTATTGAAATGGCGTTCGTTCCTTTTTGCCATAGTGCAGCTTATATTCCACGCCTTTTTCCTGATGAGCAGTACTGTTATTGACTTGGGCGCATCCCCAGTTTCAATCCTTATAAAATTCTATGTTTCGGCTCTGGTTCTGCTGGGGGCAATCTACATATTTTTTGCAATAATCAATGCTCCGATGAAAAGAAACTTCGGCTATTCTTCAATAGATGCATTTTCAATGTTTATGTCCCAGTGGCTCTACGATAAAAAAGATATAGAAGAAGCGTTTGAGGCAGTCGGCGAAAGGGTAAAAACAATTCTTTCCGCATTTGTGTTTGAAAGAAAAAATGACAGAATCGTATTTCTTACCCCGTATGTCCATTACGGTCCTTTCGGAAATCTGGGCGGGAGCCAGTTTTCACGCCTTCTTTCCTCAAAAATTAAGAAAAAATATGGCGCCAGCACATTTGTATTCCACGGGACAGTAACACATGATTTAAACCCGTCTTCCTCTGATGAAATAAGCAGAATAATGAATGCATTTGACAAAATGTATGCAAACGGCAGTCCCAAACCCTCCAAAATCTCCTTTTCCAAAGGAGTTTATAAGGAATGCACCGCAGATGCACTGCTGTTTGATGATGGAGCGTTCATTGGTGTTTCAAGAGCCCCCAGAGTAACCGAAGATATCAATTTCGGCCTCGGTCTTTCGATGATTTCAAAAGCAGAGAATTTTGTAAAATCCGCAACTGTTGTTGACCAGCACAATGCTGAAACCGGGGAGGTCACTTCATTTGAACCTGGTTCTGAAGTGGGGTATAATTACACCCATGCAGTTGTAAATTCCCTTACCGAAAAAACGAAACCGCTTCCGCTTAAAATAGGCATATCCGAAAAGTCTGTTAAAAGTGAATTCATAGGCGGAGCAAACATAAAAATAGCAATTTTCTCATCATCGCCAAAATACATTCTTGTACTTATTGATTCAAACGGCATAACCCCTGAATTTAAAAGCAGGATAGAAGAGGAAATAAGGAAAATAGGGAGAGAGCATAATGAAGAATGGGAAGTTGGAGTGTACACAACAGATACACACGAAATTAACACAGTTCAGGGAGTTCTTAATCCATTGAGGGAAGACCCGGCAATAATTGATGAAATTAAAAAAGGAGTTATTGAAGCGCATAAAGATTTGCAGCCCGCAAAGTGCTGTGCATTAAAAGAATGGTTCAATATAGATGTCTTAGGCCCAAAACAGTCCATAGAAATCATTTCAACAATTAATTCAATAATTGCAGTTTCAAAAATTGCAGCTCCATTGATAATATTTGGGGCGGTTATTGCAATACTCTGGATTCTTTCAAGGTTGTAACTGTTGTAATTTTTTTATATCTGTTCCAAATATTCTTCTTCAACCGGGTGAAGTTTTGCAGGAATTATAAACACTGCCGGAGCTCCGCCTAACTCTTTTTTATTTAATTCGTCAGGTGTTCCAAAAGAAATTTTCTCATCCGGATACCCGACCTTTGCAAGAACAACAACCTCCCTGACAATTTTTCTTTTGATTTTTCCCTCAATCTTTTCAATCATCTCCAGCCCTTCCCCAGGTTTCATCAGCGTGCTGTCGTCCTTAAGGTCAAGAAAGAGCATAGTATGGAGGTTCCTTTTGATATTTTCTTCCACTGTCTCAAGAGGGGAAACCGGCTCATGATTTTTTCTCCAGAACGGAAGAGTGGCGCTTTTTCCGAACCTGTACGGCTGCAATCCGCTTTTTCCTATTGCTGCACAAAATATTGAAGAATTATGAATCACGTTGGTTTTTATTCCTCTTTTTTTGCATTCAATCAAAAGAATAATGTGTGTTGTCGCTATAAGTGCATCACCGACTACGATCAAGCCCACTTTTTTTTCTTCCGCTTTTTCAACAAGAAAATCCGATTCCACAGAAGCCCTTTCAATCAGCTTAATCTTTTTCCCAAGCTTAAGCTCCAGATTGCATACAAATTCTTCCGGAATGGGCGAGGTGTATATCTCAGCATAAATCTCATCGCATTTTTGAAGCTCTTTAAATCCGTTAAGCGTAAGGTCAAAATTTATTCCTGCACTTATTATTGAAAATGTCATGCACCCACAACCATCCTCAAAACGTCTCTTATCCCCGGCGCCAGTCCTATAGTGATAATTATTAATGCAAAAAATATTTTATCCTCCCTCTCCATCTTTTCCTTTGCCAAAATATAAACTGCGGCCAATGAAATTGCCACTTTAAGAATGTAGAATACAAAAAATGTTCCGAGCAGCTCTCCAACCGCCCTTGAGATTACGTGCTGCTCTCCGTAAGGGATTCCACTTATTCCTGAGAAAAAATCTATTATGAAGAATGTCGCCGCCCCGTCCAGCGCATGTCCGAAGACCATCAGAGAATAAACCCCGTCCTTAAACTGCCTGAAAACAAGGTATGCGGGAATTAAAGCCATCAAAAGCACTGGGACTGAGTACAGGATATATTTCATAAAAGGAACTAGAAGAAGGAAATGAGGTATCCATAAACCCAATCCCAAGTATTTCACTCTCTGGATATGTTCCCTGAAAATAAAAACGCATGAAAGGAAAAGAAATGCAATTATA
>JAFGQX010000078.1 GCA_016935455.1 Microcaldota archaeon | reverse complement strand
TACTGAATTAATTTTGAATAGTTGAGTGCCTTTTCATTAACGGATGTTCCAAATCCAAACCCTCCGTCTTCCCTTACATTAAACATCAAATCAGTTATTCTCATCGCTTCTTCCGCTCCGCTGAAATCATTTGCACTGAGGACTTCTCTTACGCTGTACCAGTAGGACATAAGTGAAATCATTGCGAGTATGAATATTGTGGAGGCAACAATTGCATCAAAACTGAAGTATATTCCCTTTTTCATTGACACCCACCGTGTGTGATTATAACTTTCTCCCCGTCATTATAGAATCCAAGATAATCATTTCCTTCAGCAGGAACCATATGTCCTACCTGCGCCCCGTTCTCAGTTTCTTGTTCAATGCATCCCTGCGCTTCAAATGGATAGAACGGCAGAGGATAGGAATATGTAAATGTTCCCGCTTCCGTTTCCCCTGGGATATTTATCTGCATGAAATTTTGTTTTTCCTTTTTAATAAAAGTTACAGTATATTCATATCCAAGAATAGTTTTCGGGAAATAATGGGTATATTCAAATCCGTTCCCGCCTCTTACTGCAAGAGAATACGAGCTTGCAAATCCTTTCCCGACCTCAACAACATAATTGTATCTATAATTGTCATACTCTGCATTCTGTGCAAAGTAAATAATTGAGAGCGTGATCATAAGAACTATAAGAAAGATGCCTGCATATGCAAAAAATTCAACTGCTACCTGTCCCTTTTTCATATTATCCACCTGCAACCCCTGCTCCGCTGTTGATTACCTCAAACCGCACAAGCCCTTTCCTGTCCGTCACTTCAAAAGATTCCGTTTCATTATTGATGAGCGGATATGATGTCTCATAGATTCCTGAAGACAATTCAAGCCGTATAAATACCTCCCCGCCTTCGTTTACTCCGAATGATTTTGTGCTGCTGGGAAGGTTCAGCAGTATTGTCCTGCTTGAATTTTCCCCTTCTATAAATACGAGATTCATTGTGTGTGCAAGATTCTTTACCGTGGAATCAGCCTGATATTTTTCCACATTTTCATAACTGTATCCTGCAGTTACAAAATAAAACAATAAAATAGGAATGATAAACACTACTGCGATTCCGACAGTTGTAAGGGTTTCAATTGCCGCCTGTCCTTTTTTCATTTTTACTCCTCGCATTCTCCCCACCCGCTGTTGCAGGGTATGTGCGTATGCACATCCTCAATCATATATGTGTCTATGAACTCCTGGCTCAGCCTAAATCTTCCAAGATACTCATTTTCAAATGAGCACATCTCCTTGTTTTTGCATCCCGGCATTCCACGGATTAATATTCCGCTTTCTTCATTAAAGAATTCCCTGTCCAGCCTGCTGTAATATTCCATTTCAGGGAATATTTCCCCATTTAGGCCGTTCCACACAAGGAATGTTGAAAGCCCGAACTGCATTTCTTCGCTTGTTCTGTCGTATTCAGGTTCAAAAGGTTTTTCCATAAGCCTTTCCAAATATGAAGGTCCTTCCGGGTCCTGTATGTAATACGCACAGAGAACAGCATCCCTGAGTTTTTCTATGTCATACATCCTTGAAGGATTGTCTCTCTCTGATGTCCCCTGCTCATTTTCAGATACAAAAAGTACACACTTTTCTTTTCCGCATTGAGGGAATTCAATATTTTCCAGTTCTTTAGAATCAATAACTATGAATGGCTTTTCTGTTTCCAGCCCGACATTCTCAATCTCTGTTTCATTGCTTATGATAATATATGCGCCGTAGGAACTCCACTCTTTTTGTGCCCTTATCTCATCAGCAGTGCCTAATAATATATGGTGGTAATTTTCTTCTCCGGATTCTGCACCTGCTTCTTTTACAGGACCGTAAAACCAGCCCTGGCCGGTTCCCATTCCAATCTCATCATTTTCTCCGAACAATGAATAAAGGCTCGGGTGTTCATCAGTTATAAATATTGGTTTCCTTACTCTTGCTTCATATCTCTGCTTGAATTCTCTTGCCACTGCGGGGTCAGCAAGCCCGGTTATTGAAATAACCTCGTCCTGTGAAATACTCCTCGTTATTGAAGCAAGCTGGTTTTTATCTTCTGCATAAAAGTAGATATCAAAGGAAACATTAATCAGGTCTACTTTTTCTCCGTAACTCACATTAAAATTTTCAACATATTTTGAGCCTACATAAACCCCTGTATTCCTGAATGTATCATTCAGCCTTTCAAAGAATCCGCTGAAAGTGTATGCATTCACATCCCTTGAATCGTATTCTATTCCGACTCCGTCTTCAAAATAATCACCGGATGCCGTTCCATTATTCATCATCTCAGCCATTGCAAGACTTATATATGAATAAGGCGCATTATCTCCTCTTTTTACAGGATGTTCAATTGTGTGGTTGTTCAATACATAAAGGGCATATGATGCTGAAATTTCACTAAATTCATCAATGGCATCTTCGCTCACCTGGTCTGCAATAAATTCAAGATTGGTTATTCGGAAATCTTCTGAAATCTGCTGTTCATGAAGGGAGATGGTCCTTGTCCACATTGTAAGGCTTCCCACTATGTAAACCAGTACGATAAGTGAAATAACCACGAAAAAGAAACCTTTTCTGCTAGACATAAACTATCAACCTTACAATGCCGAGTGTAAAACCGCCGGGGTCATATCCGACATCAAACATGTCGCACAGTGTTCCGTCTCCATTGCATGTATTGTATCCGTACGGATTTTCCCTGTCCGGAAGGCTTCCCTCGTATCCCGTTACGACTGCATATGAAACTGCTTTTAATTTAGTATATACCTTTCTGTGCGGGTCATTCGGATGGTCTGCTGTATCATATATCTCTGCCCAGTTGTCTCCATCACCTATTTCCAGCCGGTATCCAAATTGATTTGGAATCATCTCACCCATATATGAGGGCACATCGCCCCCCCTGTGAGCTAGATAACTTAAAACAGTAATCTGCCCGTATCCTTCCTCTTCTATCGGAGTTACTGACAGGGTGTAGAGTGTATCTGTTGAAAGCCTGTTTGCCTGCATTAATGAGGAGTAGTATCCATTCGGGATTGATGAAAAGTAGATTAAAGAATATACTGCAAGAAGCAGAAGTGTGAAAGCAATATATGCGTCTAAAGAGAATACAAATGCCTTTTTGGTACTGCCTTCCATTAAAACTAGTTTAACTTAATATATTTATAAATCTAATCCTCTGCTTAATCCGTTTATGATACCTCCATTGGCATCATTCCCCAAAATTTCATGAATTTTGTCAAAAACATAGTAAAACACTGGAGGATTTGTTTTTGCTAAATTAAAGAATTCAAAAGAATGCATCCATTTCGTTAATTCCTCGAGTGTCCCTTCCGGATTTTTTTTATTTATCTCTCTTAAAGCCAGAGCAGCCTTTTTCTTAACCCGCAAGTCTTCGTTTTCATCTTCCAAAACCCCAACCAGAGCGGAAAAGGCCAAAGGGTCACCTATTTCCCCGAAAGTCCTTACAAAAACTAATCGCGGATAAAACCAGCCATTTTCACATTTTAAAGCATTAGTCAAAGCATCTACAACTTCTTTAGCTACCTGGGGTTCAACCCCAGAATAATCTATGTTTCCTAAACTCCTGGCAGCACCGCTTCTGTATCCAGCCTTTTTGTCCTTCAGCTGCTCCACCAATCCATCTATTTTTTTATTAATTGAAGGCTTGGATGCCCTTATTTTTACCTTCCTTTTCACTCTGGATATGATGATTACAAATTTTTATAACTATATTGAACTGCACATTCTATTAATCCTGCTTTGGAATACACGGACCATACCCTGTTCCACATTCATTGCAGGTTTTATATGCTGTTGGGCATACATCAGCACAATATACTTTTTCACCAGGGGTGCAGACCTTCTTCAAAGTACATTCTCCCCAGTATCCATAATTGCAGTATTTTACTCCCTCGCATTCATTCAAGAAACACTTTTGCATTTCCCCCTTTCCGCATTCATTTCCAAAAACAAGCTCTGTTCCTGTTTCAATCTGAAGGTTTGAAGAGAAAACCCCCATAAAAATAACATAAAAAATCGCAAGAACGAGAATAATAAAAATTAACGCAGGAAGATGATACCATTCAAGTTTCATTCCTTAGATTCACCTGTAACTCAGCGATGCTTCATTGTAATTTCTGACAAGGGAATTAAATAAAGTACTTACCTCAAATAATCCCTTCTGTTCAATTATGAATTCAATTTCAACTATCCTGGGCTCCCCTTCAATTCCCGCAAGCTCGGCAGCTTTATTTATCGCATCCTTTTTTGAGCCTGTCTCATCAACCAGCCCTATTTCCTCCGCTTGAAGTCCTGAAAGAATTCTACCGTCCGCAGCTTCGTTGAATTTCGGCATATTAAGCTTTTCTCCCCTGTGCATTATAATCTTTGATTTGAAATCCTCAAATGCCTGGTCCACTATTGACTGGAGAATTTCCTTGTCTTTCCCGCTCAAAGGCCTGTATGAAGAGCCCATATCTTTTTCCTCTCCGGAAGTTATTGTTGTTACATTTATTCCCGCCATATCAAAAAGCTCGGACATCTCAGCCATTGTTGTAATTGCGCCTATGCTTCCGGTTATTGCATATGGTTCCGATATGATATAATCCGCAGGAAGGGAAATATAATAACCTCCTGAAGCCGCAACCTCCCTGAAGTATGCAACCTTAGGTTTTTTCATTTCCTTAATCGCATCATAAATTTCCCTTGTTCCCACAACAGAACCGCCTCCGGAATTAATCACAAATACAACGGCACCTATTTCCGGGTCCGCGTCAATCTCCTTTATTTTTTTTGCAATTGTTTCCGAGCCTGGCACCCCATCGCTGAAAACCGATGAAGGAACATCCTCTGCAATGATGGGGATATTAATATTCACCACGGCTATTGAGGGGGCAATAATTGCAGGTATTAAATAAGTGGTAAACAGGAAAAATACAAATATCAGCAGAAGTGCTATAAGTGCAATAATGGGTATAGTTGTAAGGAGTGCACTAGCTGAGTTTTTCTTTTGAATCATGCGCGCCATGTTCAGATAGAGGAGAATAAACTATTAAAATGTTAGCAGGACAACTAAATTATATGGATTTTTTCCTTCTTGTAGTGTTTGTTCTTCCTGCGTATTTTGCAAATGCTCTTCCGGTAGTTTTGGGAGGTGGAACGCCCATTGATTTGGGAAAAACACTTTCAGACGGAACCCGCCTTCTCGGAGACGGAAAAACCATAAGAGGATTCATAGGCGGCGTTCTCGGCGGAACTCTTGCAGCATTAATTATCTCCGTTTTGTTTATTCTCCCAGGATTCACTTTCCAGACCCAGATTATATGCGGCTTTCTTCTTTCCCTTGGAACAATGACCGGTGATTCTGCAGGAAGCTTTATCAAAAGAAGAATGAAAATAAGCAGGGGGAAATCATTTTTACTTGACCAGATTTTTTTCCTTGCATTTGCATTGATTTTTGCCTTTCCGTTTACTCCTTCATATGTTTTTGAACTTCTTCCGCTCATATTCCTTTTTGCCCTTACATACCTTTTGCATATCATTACCAACATAATAGCAAACCGGGCCGGACTTAAGAGTGTTCCCTGGTGAAAATTTTCCATTAAACTATTAAATCTATTTTACTAATTCACTTCATGGCGATCCTAGTTACAAATGATGACGGTTATGCTCCCGGCGTTGAGGTTCTTTTTGAAGCTGCAAAACTAATTGAAAAAGATTCTTATGCAATAATCCCAAACAGGCAGAGGTCTGCAGTTTCAAAGATGCTTACTCTCCACAAACCTATGCGGGTCCACGAAATTGAAAAAAACCTTTATGACCTTAACGGCTCACCCGCCGATTGTGTGACTCTCGGAATGTTCTGCAGGGATTTCAAAAAACCCGATTTGGTTGTTTCCGGAATAAACTTCGGAGATAATACTTCTCTCCATTCCTTTTATTCATCAGGAACAATAGGCGCATGCATAGAAGCCGTCCTCAACAATGTCCCCGCAATTGCATTTTCAACATACATTCCCGAAAGAACAAAGGCTCAAATAGGAAGAGGCACGTCCTCATCCTACAGAATAAGAAAATCATGGGGAAACCTCCCCCTCCTCAAAAAACATTCCCTCAACATCATTAAAAAATTCAAAGGAAAAATCCCGAAAGGAATCCTGCTAAATGTTAATATTCCTTACAATGTAAAAAATCCAAAAATTGTTTTTGCACCGGACCAGAGGGAAAGGTTCAAAGTAGGAATTGCAAAAAGAAAAGACCCTGGAGGAAAAAATTATTACTGGACATACGGAAAAAGGTCTGAAATAAAAAAAGGCTCTGCATATGACCTTATTTTCAAAAACAAGGACATAGTCATAACGCCCTTCAGCGTTGTTTTAAACACTGAAAATACAATTGAAGAGATTAGGGGGAAAATATGAACGGCCCGGAACATATGTTTATAGGTTTCCTTATTTTTTTCCTCGCAGGCGTATTCCTGTTTAATTTCAGCATGACCGACCCTTATTTCATACTCTTGGTATTGTTTTCAGGATTCAGCGCACTTGTTCCGGATATAGACCACCATAAAGCCACGATGAGAAAATGGTCGGACAAGGCAGTTCCGATATTTTCCTTTGTTTTCTTTTTTGTGCAGACAAACCACTTTATACTTGCGATGGGTTATGCTGCAATAATTTTTCTCGCATATTTATTTTATTTTGAATATTTAGGTCCGAAGCACAGGGGAATAACCCACACCTTGATATTCAATGCGGGCTACACAGCACTCTTATTCTTCACATTCGGCTTTATGTTTGCAGTCTCTGGAGGCCTTGGATACCTTTCCCATCTTCTTGCAGACAAACATATCAAATTAATCTAATACAGCTTTCTTTTTTACCTCGCATTTTATTTCTGTTTTTTCCTCTATCCTTTTTTGTATTACTGCATTTTTGTCATAGAAAAAAGCAGTCACCTTGACAGTATAGGTTCTGGGCGGAGTATGCGTATCCGCGTATACTTTGATTATTTTTTCCATATACTCCTTCGGGCCTATAATCCCCATCCTTGTTCTCCCTTTATTCAACGAGGCGGAGGATGCGAGAGAAAGTTTTTCTGAACATACTATATCCGCCTCAGCCCAGTATTTTTTCTTTGCTGTATTCTTTATCTTGATTATAAGTCCGACGTGATTCGGCGTGTATGCAAACAATACGGGGGGGTGCGCCCTTAGCTCAAGCTTCATCTGACCACGCACAGAAATCTGGGTTAAAATTTTAATTAGTTGCTTTTTAAATCTAAAGTGAACTTTATGATTCCGGAATCCAAATTCATAAAGAATGAATGTGTTTTCAGGGAGATGGGCATCTCAGATGAAGTAAAGCTTACAAAGAAGTCCATGGTTAGATGGCTTGCTTTGTCCCTTGGTTTAATCTCACCCAATGAGTCCAGACAGCTTATACTGGAGATACTGGAAGTTTTATTTTCAGCAAAACTGAAAGGCAGAAAAATGACATCCCAGGAAATATTCGAAGAACTTAAAAAAATAAACAAGTCCGAACCAAACCAAAAGGCAGTATACTACCATCTTCTCAGGCTCAAGGAATTCGGCCTCCTGAACAGAAAAAACAAGGAATACTTCATAGGAGAAGAAAACCAGACCCTTTCTGAATTTTTAAAAAGCCTTTACACAGATAAAATGGAGAAATCTTTCTCAAATATAGAAGGCGTTATAACTCATCTTGAACGCTCATTTTAGGTGTTTAAATGGATGTTTTCAGCGGCTACTACAAAAAATCTGTTGATGAAAGAATAAAACTTCTTAAGGAGTTTGCAGGGTTAACCAGCGATGAGGTCTCAGTGCTTGAAAAAACAGGTTCATTAAGCCCTGACATTGCAGACAGAATGATTGAAAATGTAGTCGGTTCAGTGCACCTTCCCCTGGGCATCTGCACAAATTTTAAAATCAACGGAAAAGAGTATGCAGTTCCAATGGCAGTGGAAGAGCCTTCAATTATTGCAGCCGCGTCCAATGCAGCAAAATTATCTCTTCCAGAAGGCTTCACTGCAGATGCTGACGAACCGATTATGATGGGGCAGGTTCAGATAACAAACGTAAAAAACCCCGAAACCGCCCTTTCTGTTTTAAGGAAACACAAAAAAGAGATTCTAGATTACTCAAAAGAATTTGCAAAAGGAATGGAAAAATACGGAGGAGGAGTGAAAGATTTTGAAGCCCGCATACTTGAAACAATCCGCGGAAAAATGATTATCTGCGAATTTTATATTGATGTAAGGGATGCAATGGGCGCCAACACCATCAACACTGTCCTTGAAAAAACAGCCCCTTTTATAAAAGAAATAATCGGTGGCACGACAAGACTGAGAATTCTCACCAATCTTGCAGTTAAAAGAAAAGCAGTGGCAAAAGCAGTCTGGAAGAAAGATAAAATTGGAGAAGAAGCAATTGAAGGCATTCTTGACGGCTATGCATTTGCAGATGCGGACATATACAGATGCGCCACACACAACAAAGGGATAATGAACGGAATAGATGCAGTTGCGCTCGCGACAGGAAATGACTGGCGTGCTGTTGAAGCGGGAGCCCATGCATATGCTGCAATGAACGGTTATTCACCCCTTACAAAATATTCACTAAACAAAAACGGAGATTTAGAAGGTTTAATTGAACTTCCTCTTTCAGTAGGAACTGTGGGGGGCGCAATAAATACCCTCCCAACCGCAAAAATAGCACTTAAAATACTTAAGGTCAAAACCGCACGCGAGCTTTCAATGGTCATGGCATGTGCAGGACTTGCAAATTCATTTGCAGCATTAAAAGCCCTTTCCACAGAAGGAATCCAGAAAGGGCATATGAGGCTCCACGCAAGGAATATTGCGGTAATTGCAGGTGCAAAAAAACCGGAAGAAATAGATTTTGTTTCCAAAAAACTTGCAGAAGAAAGCAATTATTCTGTTGATTTTGCCAAAAAAATTCTTAAGGAGATGAAAAAATGATAATGGAATTTTCACTGCTTATTATGTTTTCATTTGCCGTAACCTATCTTTCAGGTTATTTTTTAATCCCGAGACTCAAAAGATTCGGAATAGTGGGAAAAGACGTCAACAAACCCGGAAGGCCGGAGGTTGCTGAAATGGGCGGAATTGCCATAGTCGCAGGCCTGACTGCGGGAGTCCTTCTTGCAGTTTTCCTTAACACTTTTGATAATTTTGACTTCAATGTCGTTTTTATTCTTGCATCCCTTCTTACTGTTTTGGGAGTTGCCTTCATCGGCGTGATGGACGACCTGCTTGACCTGCCCCAGTGGCTGAAAGCAATTCTTCCCCTTTTTGCAGCAGTTCCCTTGATTGCAGTCCGTGCTGCCGGAAGCACATCGCTCCACGTCCCTTTTGTGGGTCCGGTTGATTTTGGACTGTTCTACATACTAGTGTTAATTCCCATCGGGGTTGCAGTTGCATCAAATCTAACAAATATGTTTGCGGGATTCAACGGGCTGGAATCCGGAATGGGCTCGGCCATTTTTTTGATTATGTCCCTTTTTGCAATAATGTACTGGAGATACGAAATGCTTGTGTTGTTTCTCCCTATGCTGGGCGCCCTCCTTGCATTTTTGATATTTAATTTCTATCCTGCAAAAGCATTTCCCGGAGATATAGGCAATCTTACAATAGGTGCAGTTCTTGCATCGGGAGTCATTATAGGAAATATGGAGACTGTGGGTGCACTTATTCTTCTGATTTATGTGGGGGATTTTTTCATAAAATTATACAATCGTTTTCCCTCCAGCAAATGGTGGGGCGAGTGGAAGTACGGAAAGCTTTATCCTGTTGAAGGAAAAGTAAGAGGCCTTGCACAGCTGGTAATGAAGCTCTTCAATGGAATAACCGAAAAAAAACTCACTTTAGCTTTTATAGGGATGCAGCTTGTTCTCGGAATTGCACTTATTGCAGTATACGGCATCCATTAATCCTTTGAAAACACGTTTTTTATTTCCTTCTTTTTAATCTCTTCGTAGTCCTTTATTCTTCCAATATCAAACCACACTTCCCGGAATACAAACGAAGAAATCTTCTCGTTTTTCTCAAGCATCCTTGGAAAAACATCTTTTGCAAAATCTTCCTTTTCTTTTATATACAGAAACACCTTTGGTTTGAAAGCATAAATCGCAGTATTAATCTGGTATTTAAGCGTGGGTTTTTCCCTGAAACCCTGCACAATTCCGTTTTTTACGTCCACAACCCCAAAATCAACCTGTATGTCGTGTTCCACTGTTCCTATTGTTGCGGTGTTTTCCCCCTTTTTGTGATGTTTAAAAAATTCCTGCAGGTTTGCGTTTGTAAGATGGTCGCCCATCACCACTAAAAAATCTTCCTTAACCTTTTCTTTGTACGGAAGTATTGAGCCCGCCGTGTTCATAGGTGTTTCTTCAGTAAGATATTCAATCTTTACTCCGAATCTGCTTCCGTCTCCGAAATGATTTATTATCTGTTCTTTTTTGTATCCTACAGTAAATATCAAATCTGAAAATCCGTTTGCCTTTAAATTTTCCACAACATGCTCCAGTATAGGCCTGCCGTCAACAGGAAGCATAGGTTTTGGAATTTCATAGGTATAAGGTCTTAGTCTTGTTCCTTTTCCTCCGCAGAGTACGAATGCCTTTGTCATTTTAACACCATTCTAAATAATCCCATTATTAATAAGTAAATATGCCAGCAGTCCGCCGGTTGCTGCACAGATAAGATTGGTTGTCCCTTTTGTTCCCAGTCCTTTTTCTTCCAGTATTCCTATAATGCTGTCTACAACGGAACCTGCAAAACCGCACAAGCCCACCGCAAATCCCTGCAGGGGGTTCAGGCCGAAAATCACAATTGAGGAAACGCCGATTATTGTTGCACCTGCAAGAGACATCAATGTTCCGAGAGGACTTACCGCCCCGCTTGTCCCTGGTTTTGCAGGCTTTAAATCCCCGAGATTAATCGGTTCTCCTCCAAGCACGCCCAATTCCGATGCAAACTTATCCGCAGTTATCGCTGCTACAGAACCCACATAAGGTATCGGTCCGAAACCGAAAAAAAGTCCCAAAACCGCAAAAATTACCGGGGCGAGCCCGTTCCAGAAAACATTTTCCCAGCCTCTCTCGTGTTCGTATATGCCCATTTCTTTTTTGTTGAAATAATGATATTTGGTTGCAACAACTGCAAATGCAAGAAAAACCAGCATTACAATCAGATATTCAAGCCCTACAAAATAAAGAATTGCACCCATAGCCACTGCAAGGCCAAGACCCTGCTTGTCCAGCATGGCTACCAATCATACCACCAAAATAAAAAGAAGAAAAAGAACGAAATTACTTTGCAAGAAGTATTTCTATTGCAGATACTTTGCTCTTGCTTCCATCTTCTGAAGTAAGTTCCTCTGTTTTTATTCTTATGTCCTTTGTTTTCAGGTCAGGCATAAATCTGTTTCTTACTATCTCTGCTACATCCACTGCTCTTGAGATTAGTTTTCCTCTTGCTTTTATAGTTACATCAGGAGCTCCGTTGTTGAACTGAGTTACTACAGCAAGTACGTAACCCATGACACCCTTTTTCCCTACATAGACAGTGTTGTCTTCTTTTTTCATTTCTTCTGCCATTTTTTCACCTCTGTTTTTTGCTGTTTAAAGTTTACTGAATTTACTCTTAATGTATATGTTATCTTTTAAAAACTTATTATTTTATTTTTTGCCGGTGCATTTGCATTAATTTTAAATAAATCCCCTGATGAATATTAGCCATGCCAAAAAGGATTGCAGTAATAGACCGGGATTTGTGCATCAAAAAAAAATGCGGGTATGCCTGCCAAAAAGTCTGCCCCGTAAACAGAATGGGGACGGAATGTGTTTCAGTTGAGGAAGACACGGGATATCCGGTTATTTCCGAGCTTACCTGCATAGGATGCGGCTTGTGCGCAAAAAAATGCCCCGTTTCATGCATAAAAATAATCAATCTTTCCAAGGAGTTAGGCAATCCCATATATCAGTACGGAATAAACGCATTTCGTCTTTACGGGCTTCCCCTCCCTCCGAAAGAGATTTCCGGAGCGGTTTCCCTTGTAGGAAAAAACGGGATAGGAAAAACCACTGCATTAAGAATTCTCAGCAGCCAGCTTACCCCCAATTTGGGAGAACTTTCCAAAGAACTTTCAGCAGAGGAAATGCTGGAACTTCTGAATCCAGATATGAAAAGATACTTCACTGCATTGAATTCGGAATTGAAAGTATCCACAAAACCCCAGTATGTAAATCTTTTAAGGGATGCATTTTCAGGCCCAGTTAAAGAGCTGATTAAAAAAATGATTCCCGAAGACAAAAGAGAAGAAACAGTAAAAAAGTTTGAGCTGGACAAGATACTTGACAGGGATGTCAGGCATCTGAGCGGAGGAGAGCTCCAGAAACTTTCAATTGCAGTTGCATATTCAAAGGAAGCGGAGATATATTATTTTGATGAAATAACCAACTATCTGGATATCGGCGAGAGGCTCAATATATCTGTTATTCTGAAAGATTTTGCAGAAAACAATAAACTAATTCTTGTTGACCATGACCTGACCATTCTGGATTATGTTTCCGATTACGTGTATGTATTTTACGGGGAAGAAAATGCTTATGGTGTTGTTTCCGGAATAAAAAATGTGAGGGGGGGAATAAACGAATACCTCAAAGGATATCTGTCCTCCGAGAATATCCGGTTCAGGGACCACGAGATATTATTTTCAAAATACGGGGCGGAAGAGATGAAAAGCAAAATCCGCTTTAAATATTCTGCAATGGTAAAATCATTTGAAGGGTTTAATTTTGAAAGCAATGAGGGCGACATAAGGAAAGGGGAAATAATTGGAATTGTGGGAAAAAATGCCCTCGGAAAATCCTTGTTTGTAAAAATGCTTGCAGGAGTTGAAAAACCGGACAAGGGAGAAAGCGTGGGATTCAAGGTTTCATACAAGCCCCAGTATATTGAGGCAGATGATTCCCTTGTTGGCGAGATTCTCAATCCTTCAAAATTAAAAGGTTTTATCCTTGAGGAATGCAAGAGGGTTTTAAATCTCAATACTCTGATGGAAAAAAGGCTTAATGAGCTTAGCGGAGGAGAGCTTCAGAGGGTTGCACTGACAAAAGCATTGAGCACTGAAGCGGATGTTTACCTTTTTGACGAACCGTCCGCATTTCTGGATGTGGACCAGAGATTCCAGTTTGCCCAGCTTTTAAGAAAAGTAATTAACGATACTGAAAAAAGTGCGTTTGTTGTTGACCACGATATTGTCTTTATAGATTCAATCGCAGGCAGAATTATTCCGTTTTTGGGGGAGAGTTCTGTTAAAGGACATGCAGGTCCGCCCCTGAGCAAAAAAGACGGAATGAATGAATTCCTTAGAATCGTAGGAATAACTATGAGGAGAGACAAGGACACAAACCGGCCCAGGATAAACAAGCCAGAGTCTGTTTTAGACAGGGAGCAGAAGTCTTTAGGAGATTATTACTATGTCTCAAAATCATGAGATTATAACCAGAAAAGCATGTTTAAGGGACCTGCCGGAAATATTTAATCTCTGGAAAAAATTAATTTCCCACCACCAAAACAAGAGTCCATATTTTAAATTAAAAAGAGATGCCGGTTTAATTTTCAAAAAGTGGATTAAAAAACAGATTTACAATAAAAATGCACAGATTTTTGTTGCCGAATCAAAAGGAATGCCCGTTGGTTATGCGTTATTTACTATAAAGAAGTTTCCGCCCATATTTGTCATTGACAGGGAACTTCACCTGTCGGATATTTTTGTTCTTAAAAAATACAGAAAAAAAGGAATTGGTGGTGAACTGATTAAAGAAGGAAGGAAATGGGGGAGGAAAAAAGGCCTTAGACATTCCAATCTTGAGGTATTTGCCTGGAATTCCCCTGCAATAAAAACCTACCAAAAATCCGGTTTTAAAATCAAAAGACACATCATGAAGGACTACTGATAATCATTAATTTCTTTTGTTTTAATGTATATTTATGGAAAAGCTGGATCCGGAATCCAAAATCAAGCTTTACGAGCTAATCATAAACAGGTACAAAGAAAAGATAAACGAAGAGGAGAAGCTTTCAATTTCCGAGATAAGACAGAGAATTTCTCCGTATAATGAGTTTATAAAATCCTTAAAAGAAAAAATAATCTCCGACCTCCAGCCGTATTCATATGAAAGGCACTTCTTTTCTGCAGTCCAGCATACAGTTGACTACATAAAAAATATAAGAAATGTAAATATGCCTGTCACTTTCTGGCTTTCTTTTGAG
>JAFGQX010000077.1 GCA_016935455.1 Microcaldota archaeon | reverse complement strand
ATGAAGATTAAATTCCAGTGCAATCTGCTCTGCATCTTTCATCTTTCCAGCTTCAATTAAAATCTCAACTGCCTTTCCCGCATACCTCTTTGCACCTTTCTCAGTTAATCCGCCAAGTTTTTCTGCAGTTTTTATAATATCTTCATAACATCCGTCAATTATATTTTCAACTAACCGCTGTCTTGTTCTATCTAAGGGTTTTGTTCTTCTGAATTTTCTTTTCACTGTTTTAAGCCTCATTAGTATTATTGTGTTAGTTAGTGTTTATTAATCTATTCCTAGCTTTCAATCCCGTTAAACAGATAAACTGCCAGTGAAGTTGTTATGATAAAGAATCCCCCTAAAACTCCGAATACAATGCTCAAAGGAAGATAAGAATAATCAAGAAGGAGATACCTCATCCCTTCAACAGCATAAGTAAGCGGGTCGATGTAAGAGATATATCTGACTATCTCCGGAGCAGTATCAATAGGAAACAATGCTCCTGAAAGGAAAAACATAGGCATAACAATGAAATTCATTACTAACTGGAATCCGTGCATATCCTCCATTAATGATGCAAGGGCAACCCCCAGGGTTACAAAACTAAGAGAAACAAGGAGCATAAGGATAAGGAGAACTGGAATGGAAGTCAAATCCACTGCAACGCCCATTGCCATTGCTATTCCAAGTATGAGTATTCCCTGTATAATCGCAGTAGTTGCACCTCCGAGGGATTTTCCTACAACAATACTTAATCTGCTTACAGGTGCAACAAGGGTCTCTTTAAGAAAACCAAACTGCCTGTCCATTATCACAGTTATTCCTGAGAGAAGAGAACCGAAGAGAAGAACCATTGCAATTATTCCCGGAGTAATAAAATCCATATAATTCCCGCCGGATACTTCCATAACATTGTTCAGCCCGGACCCAAGCACCGCAAGAAGAAAAAACGGCATCCCCAAGCTTCCTATAACTCTGCTTTTGGACCTGAAAAATCTGATAAGTTCTCTTTTCCATATAAAATAAACTGCTGTAAGTTCGTTATTCATTTTCTCCCCCAGGCTTTCCTTCTGATTCTCATTGATTCCTTTCCGGAGGCAGTTTCTTCTCTTATTCTTCTTCCAGTATAATGAAGAAAAACATCATCAAGTGTTGGTTTGTGAAGATTAACCGACTCTATTTCTATCTCCCTCTCCTTTGCACACTTCATTATCTGTGGAATTCTTTTTTCCCCAACCTTTACCTGAAGATATATCCTTCCGTTTCTAAGTTCTGTTTTTTCCACCCATTTTAATTTTGAGAGTTCTTTTTCGAGTTCTTCATTGTTCTCAGATTCAAGTATTATAACGTCCCCTCCGAGAGAATTTTTAAGATTCTCTGAGGTATCCACAGCAATAATCTTTCCATAATCCATTATTGCAATTCTTCCGCACATCTCATCCGCTTCATCCATATAGTGAGTTGTAAGGATAATTGTTGTTTTGTTTTTCTTCTGAAGGCTTTTTATGTATTCCCAGATGTGTTTTCTTGTCTGCGGGTCAAGGCCTATTGTGGGTTCGTCAAGAAAAAGAACCTTGGGCATATGCAGGATGCCCCTTGCAATCTCAAGCCTTCTTCTCATTCCTCCTGAGAATGTTTTAACAAGGTCGTGAAGCCTGTCTTTTAATTCTACAATTTCAATAACTTCTTCTATTCTCTCCTTTCTTTTTTCTCTGGGTATCCCGTACATTGCGGCATGCATGTCCAGATTTTCATAGGCGGTAAGCTCTTCATCCAGGGAAAAATCCTGAAAAACTATTCCTATATTTTTTCTTACGCTGTCCGCTTCATCAACAACATTTTTCTCATTTACAAAAGCTTTTCCCGAAGATGGTTTTTTCATTGTTGTGAGTATTGAAATAGCGGTTGTTTTTCCCGCACCATTTGGACCGAGAAGTCCGAATATTTCACCTTCATTTACTTTGAGATTGATATGGTCCACAGCAGTAAGTGAATCAAATTTTTTGGTTAAGTTTTCAGTTTCTATAGCATACATGATTATCACGGGAACTTATCTAACTCAGACAAAACAGTTTAAATAAATTCACCCAGCCAGTTTAATCCAATGCCTGCAATTTTTGGCTTGTCACCCATATATGATTATACTGACCCAGTATTTAGATTTTTATGCGGTAAATGCGGTGCTGATAAGGTAATAACTGAAATGGTTAGTGCTGATGCCGTCATTTTCAGCGGAAAAACCGAACAGACACTTCGGATTTTAGAAGGAAGTCCTGCAACAGCAGCCCAAATTTTTGGTTCAGACCCCAAAACTCTTATGGATGCCGCTTCAATCCTTGAAAAACAAAAATTTACTGAAATAAATCTTAATGCGGGATGCCCTTCAAAAACAGTTTTAGGACACGATGCAGGTGCATCCCTTCTTAAAACTCCCGAAAAACTTAAGCAGATTATAGAAACTCTTTTCCCTTCATTAAAAAAGCCGTTAAGCGTCAAAATGAGGCTTGGTTTTTCTTCTCCTGAGAATTCTGTTAAAACCGCAAAACTAATTGAGAAAGCCGGTGCATCATCTGTAATTGTTCATGCGAGGACCGTAAAGCAGGGTTATTCCGGAAAAGCAGACTGGGAATGGATTAAAAAGATAAAAAATAATGTTGGAATTCCAGTATATGGGAACGGAGATATATGGTGCTGGCAGGATGCATACAAAATGCTTGAGGAAACAGGATGCGACGGGGTTTATATTGGAAGAGCAGCGATTGGAAATCCTTTAATATTTCAGGAATGCAAAGAAAAAAATAATCTTAAACGTTCAAAAATATCAGCAGGAAATCTATTTAGGGAATACTACCAGACAGCAAAGCAAAACAACTTTTCTCTGAATTTTTCAAGAATTGCTCTTGCTCTTTGCAGTGGTTTCCGCGGTTCCAGAGAAGTGAGAAGGAAAATAACTGAAGTTAAGAATGAAAATGAGATTTTGGAAATATTTGAAAATTAAGCTTGTTTCATTGTTTTGTTTCGACAAATTCAACTTCAGTTATTACCGGCTTTTTATTTTTGTAATTTATTTTGTATCCTCCCTGCTTGATAAATGCGGGTGTTTTTGGTGCAAATAAATTCTTAACCCCCAAAGCGTCCTTAAGTTTTTCACCTATTCCCCCTTCTGCACCTGTAGAACATGATTCCAAAATAAGAACCGAATCTTTAGTATATCCTTTAATCTTTTTCATTTCTTCAATATCAGTCAGGTCTATTTTTTGTTCCTCATAAGGATAACCGAGCAGTATGTGCTCGGGAGTGCCGTGCCCGCCTATGAGCAGATGCGTTATTTCTCCGTATTTTTTACCTGTTTCCTTCACTGAATAATAAAACTGACTTTCAGCACCAACTTCATAAACAACAACGTTGAAATATTTTGAAAGAAAATTAAATTTTGTATCATCTTTGTAAAATGCTCCATTGTAGTCATTTTGATTATATACCACAAGAAAAACCGGTTTTTTCTCCTGTTCCTTCAGCTCTTTCAACGTTACATATTTGGGTTTGTAATCTTTGTCAATTTGATATAACTGCCTTTCAAGTTCTTCTTTGGTATACCTTAAAAAGAAATGAATTTTCTTTTTGAACAGGAGTTCTAACATATTCTTTTCTCCAAGAGTATATGTTCCGTATGCCAGATTTATTTTTTTCTCCATAGGTAAGTATTCCTGTTTTTTGGACACTTCAGGTATTAGTTTTAGAATTTCTCCAAAATCTTCCTTTTCAATAAGAACTTCGAGTGCTTTCACCGCCTGTTTCTTTTCCTGTTCTCCATATCCATCTTTGTATACCAATTCCAGAACCTTTCCTAAATTTTTTATATCTTTTGCTGTTTTATCTGATTTTCCAGCCAGTGATGAAAGAAGAAACAGGCTCTGTTTTTTTAGTTCTTCTCCCTGCATTGATTTTATTATTTCATTAGTTTCATTTCCAAGGGTCTTAAAAACTCCTGTTGAATAGCTTTTGACTGCATTATTCAGAACCATTGTTACATATGTTCTTGTCAATAGTTTTTCCTTTGAAATATCTTTAAGTGCCTTTATCGCATCTTTAAATTCATTAAGGGCCTTTTTTACACCCTGCCGTTCTCCCTTAGAATTATAAAAAACCGAACAGTAAAAAATGAGGTTCCAGCATCCCCCCCGAATCCAGGCGTCCTTTTCGTTTAATACAAGTTCCACCGCATTTAAAATTAATTTTTTTGTTTCCTTGTCAGCTTTTTTATAGAACGTTTTAATATCTGTTTTTTTGAGTTCACTGTCAATCTTTTCCAAGACTTCCACTGCCTTTTTAGGAATTTCTTTCTTTTCAGTTTCTTCATTTCCCTTTAGTACCGGCATAACCGTCACTTCCTTGCAAAAACAAGGTATGCAGTATGAACAAGCCCTAAATGCTTTGGCCTCGTCCCTTTTTCCTTTATTTCATATTCCCTTACAATCCCCTCAATAATCATTACCTCTCTGAAATATTTTTCACATTCCAGATAAAGAACCCTTGCCTGTTCAATGTTTAAACAGTGCCCTGCAAGATATCCGTCTTTTTTTAATGCAGTGTATGCTTTCTCTGCAATTTTTTCAGCATCTTTTATATCTACAGTAACCAGGTCTGCATCTTTCTCATCTATCTGCTCCTCAACGATGTCCCTTACCTTCACCTTTACATTTTTCAGCCCCATTTTCTCAGCATTCATCTCAATAATCTCTGCAAATTCCTTTTTTCTTTCATAACTCACAACTTCCTTTGCTATTCTGGCAAGCTGAACAGTAAGAAATCCCGAGCCTCCCCCAAGCTCCACAACTTTTGAATTTTTATTTAATCCGGTATAACTGATAATCAGACCTGCATCTTTGGGTATAGTAACTGCAGGACCCCTTTTCAATTTCTTCATATATGGAAGCATATACGGCCTTATCATTTCCCCCACTCTTTTCTCATTCGGTTAAGTTTTTCTTTTAATTTTTCATCTTTTAATGCAAGAATCTGGACTGCAAGAACACCTGCGTTTTTGCCGTTATCTATTCCAACTGTTGCAACAGGGACGCCCGGAGGCATCTGCATAATAGATAAGAGTGCATCAAGACCTTCAAGCTTTACGTCCACAGGAACCCCAATCACAGGTTTTGCTGTTTTGGAAGCGATAACCCCTGGCAGGGCTGCACTTAATCCTGCGACTGCAATAAACACTTCTGCAGGACTTTCTTCAATTAATTTTTCCAGTTTTTCAGGAGTTCTGTGTGCCGAGGCAATTTCAGTTTTATATTCCGCCCCAAATTCATCCAGCAAATCAGTAACCTTTTTCACTATCTTTTCATCGCTTTTTGAACCGGACACAATAAGTATTCTTTCTGCCATAGTTATTTTACTTAAATAAACGTTATAAAAACTTGCTCTAAGAATTGTAAATGTGAAAAAGACAGAAAGAATGAAAAGAAGATATGTGCTGTTCAGGCTTGAGAAGCCGGTTCCTGATTTTAAAAAACAGCTTTACAAAGAGGCAATAGTTTGTTTTGGGGAAGAGGAATATTCAAAAACAGGTTTTACACTTCTGGAATTTTATCCTGAAAAAAATATGGGAATCGCAAGATGCGAAAGAAAAGCGGTTCTTAAAGTAAGGGATTTTTTGAATAATAAAAAACTCAAAACAAAAACAGTCAAAACCAGCGGAACAATAAGAAAACTAAAAGAAATAGTCTCTACTTCTTGAATGCTATTTCCAGCACATTCCTGTGCTTCAATACATAATCTGCTCCTAAGGCTCTTTTTGTCCTCACATCTATTGCCTTTATGAAATTCTTTGCAAAATCTGTGTGTATTGCACCTGCAAAATCCAGTGCGGTTGAACCTTTTTTAAGCAGAAATACATCCGGCAGAACATTTCCCTTGTCATCTGCGAGTTTGTTTACCCCTCCGGGAAATATTGCAATATATTCAAGAACATCCAGAACAGCAGTGTTTATTATTTTTTGAACCCCTGTTCCCTTTTCCTTCATAAATTCTGCAACAAAATCCAGAGCTTTTTTCTGCTGGGGGGTAAGTTCCTTAAGAACTTTGAATTCATTGTCCCCAGGAATATATTTGATAAATCCTTTTTTTGATGCTTCCTTAAGCGCTATCTCGGCTTCTGCGGAACAGCTGATTATTATTTCATCAGGGTATGCTTCCCTCATTCTTTTTACATTTTCCAGAGCTCCGGGAAGGTCGCATTTGTTTGCAGCGATTATTATCGGTTTGCCGTGTGTCCTTGCTTTTTTTGCAAACTGGTATCTGTCTTCATCTGTCCACTGCTCAAGATTTTTCTCATTTAAATTAAGCTGTTTTAATGATTTTATAACTGCAGTTTTATCTATTCCCAGTCCTGACAATAACTGAGAAAGGGTGTCCTCAATCTTGCTGTTTTTTGATCTGTGTTCCCTTACCAGTTTATTCCAGTTTTTTCCCAGTATTCCCTTAAACCAGAGATTAATCTCCTCCTCAAGAAATTCCACATCTTTTACAGGGTCATATGAACCCCTGGGAACAGGCTCTCCTTTTTCATTTGTGGAGCCCGATGCATCAACCACATGAATAAGCAGGTCTGCCTGCCTCAAATCATCAAGAAACTGGTTTCCAAGCCCCTTTCCTTCATGGGCTCCTGGGACAAGTCCCGCAACATCCATTACTTCCACAGGAACAAATCTGTTATGCTCTATGCAGAATCCGGTTCTTGGATTGCACTGGGTGTTGAATTCCTTATCTACACATTCTATTCTTATGTAAGCTACTCCGTGATTCGGCTCTATAGTTGTAAACGGATAATTGGCCCTCGCTACAGGTATATCTGTAATTGCCTGAAAGAATGTTGATTTTCCGCATGAAGGTTTTCCGACCAGACCGATAAGCATGGAACAATTAAATTGACAATACCTTTTAAAAATAATTCAGAACAGAACATTACACCTTGAGCCCGTAGTCGATCGGTTAAGACGCCTGTCTTACACACAGGAGATACGCGGTTCGATTCCGCGCGGGCTCATCACTTCTTCTTTGAACATTCTCCAGGAGGTATAATAGGCATCAGTTCGTCTATATGAACTCCAAATATTTTTGATAAATATTTTGCAAACCTTTCTTTTTTCTCTTTCCCGGGGACAATAGTTATCTCTTTATCCAGCTTCCTTCTGCTTATGTTGGGGACAACCTCAGCTGTTTCCTTTCCTACCCCAATCCTTAATTCCAGTTTGGTATTTCTGAACCAGATTCTTTCCCCTTTCATTGCTATTCCGCCTTTTCCAACATATGCTCCCTGTGAATACTTGCTCAGCTGTTCTTTTTTAAGTGAATAAACATCTGCTGTTGCGTATTTCATTTTCCATGCCCTTGAATAAGAGGCTGCAAACTGTGCGGTTTCTTTCAGCTCCTGTTCATCAGCATTTATTCCGTCTTTTAATATTACTACAGAACCCCCCATTATGTCTGCATGGAAAAACAAGTCATTTTTTTCCATATATTTTTTGAATATTATATCATTCTCAGAAGCGCTTTTCCCTCCAACTGCCAGCCTGCCATTTGAAGTATAAAACCAGTGGAACCTTTCATACCAGTTCTTTTCCCTTCTTTTTTTGAGGATTTCAATTTTCTCTTTTTCTTTTTCCTCTTCCTTTTTTGCTTTTTTAATTTCTTTCTTTGTTTTCTCTATCGCTTCTTCTAATCCCTTAATCTTCTTTTTGATTTTTTTTGCCTTTTCATAGTACTCTGCAGCATTCTCCTGTGCGGATTTTCTTGTGTCTATTTCTATTTCCATACTCCTTTAAGCACGGTTTTAGTTTTTTAAACCTTTTCTTCCTAATTGCCTTAAGGTGACTTTAAGATGAACGTTATGAAATATGGAAGATACCTTGTATTATTGGTGATGTTAGTTAATTTTATGGCAGTATTAGGCGCAACAAATGGTGGAACTCAGGCGGAGTCAAATATTACGAATGCAATGTGTGAGATCTACTACTTAGTGAAAAATGTAATGGCAGCAGTAATGCTCGTATTAATTATTCTTGCAGCAATTGTTTACGCAGCAGGACAGGTTCTTGGTGCAGAAACAAGAGCAAGAGCAAACGTATGGGCAACCTCAATGTTTGTAGGTGCAGTAATTGGTGCATTGATTTACATTGTAGTTCCTCTGTTCTTGAACGTTTTACTCGGAGACGATGTTAACATTGACCAGGCATGTGGAGACGCAGCCGGTCAATAATTTTTTCTTATTCTTTTTTAAATTTATTATCTTAATTATTTCCCTATGCGAAAGGTAATCCTGATTTGCCTGTTATTTATTTTCACACTGGTTAGTGCCCAGACCGGCAGTGTGGAGTCCGCAAGAATAACCCTTGTAATGTGCGAAATAATAAACCTTGTAAGAAACACAATGGCGGCTGTTCTCTTAGTTTTAATAATCCTTGCAGCAGTTGTTTACGCAGCTGGTCAAGTCCTTGGTGCAGAAACAAGAGCAAGAGCAAACGTCTGGGCAACCTCAATGGTGGTCGGCTCAACAATGGCAGCATTCATATACATAATAACCCCCGTATTCATAGGAACATTATTATCCGGCCAAATTACAGGAGCAACAGAACAGGGTTTGTATCCGACCCAATGTGCAGACTTAACGGCACTTGCAGAACTCCAGAAGCAAATCCAGGAAGGCGAAATAGTAGTCCAGCAGACAGCTTTCCAGCAGGATGACCTTCTTCCCCCGGGAGCAATAGACCAGGTTCCTATTTACACCCCGCCGGTTTAATCTTAACGGAAATTACCCCCCTCATTTTCTTTTTAAATCTCAAAACCCTTCCTAATTTATGCGAACAGCAGACCTCCCGCTTCACCCCGGCAGATGCCCTTCATGGCTGTTTAAAAGAATGAGAAGATTAGCCAAAGCGATATCCGAAATAATAATCCTAAACTATGGAACAAAAGAATATCTCAGAAGGCTCTCAGACCCGATGTTCTTTCAGGCTCTGGGATGTGTGCTTGGTTTTGACTGGCACTCAAGCGGCATCACCACCACAGTCTGCGGAGCATTAAAAGAAGCTTTAAGTGAAAACACCGGAATGCTTGCATGCGGGGGAAAAGGAAAAACCTCCCTTAAAACACCCTCCCAGATAGAAGAGGCAGGAAATAAATTCTCGTTTTCCACAAGCAAAATAGAAAGACTGAAAAAATCCAGCAAATTGTCAGCAAAGGTGGACTCCTCGGCAGTACAGGATGGACACCAGCTGTATCATCACGTATTTTTTCTGGATGAAAAAGGGAACTGGACAGTAATTCAGCAGGGCTTGAATTCTGAAACCAAATATGCAAGAAGATATCACTGGTCCGCAACAGATAATTTTGTATGCGGCCCTCCTGAAGAAATTGCAGGGACAGAAACTCCCGGAACATTAAATTTAGTAAGTTTAAATTCAGAAGAAACCAGAAAATGCTCACTGGACTTAATAAAAGACAACCCTTTAAAATTGAGAAAATATTTTTCAGGACAAACTACTTTGTTTGATGAGCGGGAACATTATGTATTCAAAAAAGACCACTACATTAGGAGAGAAGACCTTTCAAATAAAGACTGGGAATACTTAAGGAAAGTATACGAATTCCAGCCCCAAAATTATCAGGAACTCCTTCTCTTCAAAGGAATGGGCGGAAAAAAACTAAGAGCTTTGGCATTTATTTCAAACCTAATCTTCGGAACAGAACTTGACTGGAAAGACCCTGTAAAATACTCCTTCTCCCACGGAGGAAAGGACGGAATCCCCTACCCCGTTGATAAACCCGTATACGACTCATCAGTTAAATTTCTTAAATCAATGATAAACGAATATCGTCTTGGAAACCCGCAAAAAATGGATTCTCTGAAAACATTTCATTCTTATTTATAAAGTTATGCATCTATAAGTAATAAAACTATTAGAAGAACTATTTAGATTTATGGTGATGATATGGGAATCAGACCTGCAAAAACAATAAGAGATTCAGATAAACCTCCTTTTACCAGATATTCCAGGAGCAAGCCCAGAAAATCCTACATTAAAGCTATGCCCCACAGGGATTTAAACCAGTACAGAATGGGAAATAAAAAGGATGACTATGACCTTAAGGCAAACCTTGTTGCTGTTGATGATGTAGTTGTAAGGGACAACGCTCTTGAAAGCGCCAGACAGTCCACAAACAAGCATCTGGAAACAAAAACAGCGGGAAATTACTATTTTATTGTAAGGCCATACCCGCACCATGTGATAAGAGAAAATAAAATGATTGCGGGTGCAGGTGCAGACCGTCTTCAGAAAGGTATGAGAAAAGCTTACGGAAGACCTACAGACAGGGCAGCAAGACTTTACAAGGGGCAGGAAATTTTCACTGTTTTTACTTACAAAAACCACATTGAACACGTAAAGGCAGCTTTTGAAAAGGCAAAGAGAAAATTATCCGGAAAATACAGAATTGAGTTTGTCGGGTGATATTTTTGGTTGATTTGTCTTCGGATGACGCGATAATAACAACCGAAGTTGACAAGTTAGTAAGAGTTTTATCACAAAAGAAAAAGCTTGAATTAAGGGAACTGGCAAAAGAAGTCGGCCTTTCTCCTGTTGAGACTGAAAGATGGCTTCACGTTCTTGAAGAAGAAGGCTATGTTGCAATTGAATACAATCTCACCAAATCTTATGCAGTTTGGAAGGGAATGGAAGAGTCTGAACAGCCCGAGATAAAAGAGGCCCAGCCTGAATTTACCGTTGATGAAGATGATGAGATAGACCTTTCAGAAATTGACGAGGAAGCCCCTAAACCTCCAGAAGAAGATGTAGATGCAATAAGAAGAAGAATCATAGAGGCTGTTGAAGAATCCGATTTTGAGCAGGATGATGTTGAAGAACCCGGAAAAGAATTCAATATTGAAGGCCCTGCAGAAATTGTGGATGAAATCAGCGATGAGGATGAATGGATTTCCGAGGACAGCCCGGAGCATCTGGATGAAGTTGATAAAAAAGAGGAAAGCCAGCCCCTTCTTGAAGAATCTCCTATGCCTATAGGAGAGAAATCCCCTTCATTGGCCGTGGTTGACGAAATAAAACTACTGAAAGAAGAAATAGACGATTTAAAATCACAGAGGGGGAAACTGTATTCAAAAAAGGTTCTTCCTCTTGAAAGCAGAATGGAAGCTGATTTGGTTGCATACACTGAAAAACTTCTTGAAAAAGAAAAAAAACTTGCAAAACTCAGGGAAAGCTACGAAGAGCTTCCTGAAAAAACTGAACATGTTGAAAAATTAAAAGAAAGCCTAAGCACTATTGAGGAAGAGGGTGTTGAAGCCCTTGAAATTGCAAGAGAAAAACTCGCAGAATTCATGTTTGATGTTGAAAAAGAGAGAGGAGAACTGCAGGGCGCAGTAGCGGACATACGGGAATCAATGGAAGAAGGAAAAGAAAAAGTTGAGGAACTAAAAGAAATGTCCGGACAGCTTGAGCAGAAAAGACAGGATGCTATTTCAGCTTTTGAGACAGTAAGCGAGGAGCTTGAAAGGATAAACGAATTCAAAAACTCTCTTCTGGAGACAATTGAGGATATTGAAAATTCTCATACAAATTTAAAGAAAAAAATGGACACCATAGAAGCATACAACGAATCAAAAGAGCAGAAGCTTGCAGATATTGAAGAACAGTTTACAAAACTGGACGAGGTTGAAGGATTCATAAAAGAAAGCGTTCTGGATTACGAGGCCTCAATCAAAGATATAATTGATTATGTATCTAAAAGCGAAGAAGAGCTTGAAGAACTGAAAAAATCTGCGGAAGCCCACTATGTAAGCAAATACATACAGGAACTTGAACATCTTTCAGAAGGATATTCAAAGGAGCTTGCAGGGATAAAAGAAACTGACAGGAACATAGACCAGAAAATGAAAGAAGCCCAGGCGCGCCTTGATGAGCTTATGGCTGAAGGAAAGAAGATGATAAAGAAGCTTAAGAAAGATGCAGGGGAATACAGGGAATTTGAATCAGCAGCATCTTCTGCAAAAGAGAAAGCTGAGAAAGTAAAACAGTCCCTTGAAAAGAAATCCTCAAAAAGAGAGGCAGTCCGCAGGGCAACAGGAATGAAAAGCATCCCAAAGAGGAAAGCAGGGAAGACCAAAAAAGCAGCAAAAAAGACAGCAAAAAAAACCGCAAAAAAGAAACCTGCAAAGAAACCAAAGAAAAAGCCTTCCGGAAAGAAAACCAAAAAACCCAAATCCAGAAAGAAAAAGAAATAATTCTATTTTTTTCTTGTTCTTGCATCGTCAACAACGGCAAGCCACGAATCCCCTATTTTTAAAAGGTAATTTCCGAATGTTTTGCTGAGACTTACAATCATCGGCCGGTATTTCCTTTTGCTTTCCACTGCAACAACTGTTTTTCTTTCAACCTTGACCATTCCGGCTCTTTTGAGTCTGGGAAGAACGCGGTTGTAAAATGTGGCTTTTGAAACTGAATTTTCTCCTATAAATTTTGCTATGTCCGGCCCCTCCATATATATTTTTCCGCACAGCTCCTTCATAAATTTAATTGAGATATCATAGTATGTGGGCTGGTATTTTTTTGAAAATACAAAATTAACCACCTCTTCAACATCCCATAAATTTCTGGTAATATTCTCCTCTTTGTCCTGAAAACTTCTCAATTCTTCTGAGTTGTGGGGCGGAAAGTACAGGGAGTGCTTGGAAGGAATCCCTCTTGATTTTATTTCAGCCAAATATATCACCAAAACCTGATGTGGCCTGCTCCTCTTCTTCTTTTATGTTTTTAATAACCTTCTCCGATTCTTCCCTTTCTGCTTCTTTGCACAAATCCTTAAGTTTTTCATCCGCTTTTTTAATCAGTCCCTCATCAGCGGAGATGTAGATATATATTTTTTTCTCGTCCAGACCAATCTGTACGCCTTCCTTTGTTTTATAACCTATTCTTGCAAATGAATCTTTCTCATAAGGATTTTCCTCAAGGACTTTCGTAAGCTCTTTCTTTTTTTCAATATCACATTCGTAAACTTTATCCATTTTCTCACCTTCAGGAATTAATTACCTCAACACATTTTTAATTTATAATGTTTTGAGTCCCCTGTTCACAAACTATTTATACTTTTATTTCCTATGGGGAAGTATGAGGAAAGAGGTAAATAAAATAATAAGGGATATTAAATCCCTTAAAACCCAGGGGGCGAGAAATATTGCAAAGGAGGTTATAAGAGCATTAATCCTTCAGGTTGAAAAATCAGACGCCGATTCAATAAACGGACTTTATTCCGAACTTCTTGAGGTTTCTGAAAGTCTTGCTTCTGCAAGGCCCACGGAGCCTATGACAAGAAATGCAATAAAAGACGCTCAGAATTTTACGTTTATGCAGATAAGGTCCCGGAAACCGAAATCAGTAGATGAACTTAAAAAAGCTGTTGCAGGACATGAAAAGCAGTATCTGGAAATGATGCAGAAAAATGCAGAGAAGCTCTGGGACTACGGTTCAAAGCTGGTTCCGGACGGTTCTCTTGTTCTCACCCACTGCCATTCCTCAACAGTTACAGGGGTATTAAAAAGGGCAAAAGACCTCGGAAAAGATTTTATTGTGATCTGTTTTGAAACCCGCCCGAGATTTCAAGGGAGAATAACTGCGGAAGAGCTTTCCAAACACAAAATAGAAACAATTCTTGCAGTGGACGGCGCGGTGAATATGTTTATGAAAAAAGCGGACATGTGCATAGTGGGTGCAGATGCAGTTACGTCCACAGGGGATTTGATTAATAAAGTCGGGACAAGCACACTCGCGCACATCTCAAGAATGCATGATGTGTCTTTTTATGCGGCAGCGGAATTATACAAATACGACCCTTTAACCCTTTACGGAAATCGGGAAAAAATAGAAGAAAGAAATACTGAGGAAGTATGGAAAAAACCCCCGAAATCCAAATACCTGAGAATTAGAAATCCTGCGTTTGATGCAACTGCAGGCAGGTATATAAATGCATATATCACAGAGGAAGGAATTGTTTCTCCGCCTTCCTTTTTAAGCAGTGCAGAGAGAAAAATTTTGAGGTGATGTTTATGGCAGAAGAGACCAAAACCAAAGAAATTGAAAAAATTGAAAGAGAAGAAGGATACGCAGAAAAAGAAATCGAAAAAAAAGAGAAAGTGGATGTATGGAGGTACAAGAAATACATCTGCACTGTCAAGCCGATTAAACTTTATGCAGGAAAAAGAATTATTGTTCTTAACCATGCTGAAGCCCAGGAACATGACATTTACCTTGGGTACAGGACGATGGTTAAATACAATGGAGACTCAATAGCCGCTCTCGTAGATACAACCGAAGAGCTTGTCGGCCCTGGAGAAGTGGGGCTGTTTAAAGACATAATGGAAGAGCTTGGGCTGAAAGGCGGAGAAAAAATAGAAATTATTCATATGGACCGTCCTGCATCAGTAGGATACATTAAAGACAAACTGGACGGGAAAGTTCTGGAAGGGGACCAGATATCAATGATAATTGAAGACCTGATGGACAATAAATTAAGCGAAGTTGAACTCGCGGCTTGGGTTTCTGCGGTTTATATGCACGGCCTTGCAGACTCCGAAATTGTTCCTCTTACAAATGCAATAGTCCAGAGCGGCGAAAGGCTTGAACTCCCTTCATCAGTCAAAAATATTGTTGACAAGCACTGCATAGGCGGGGTTGCGGGAAACCGGACAACAATGCTTATAGTCCCCATTGTTGCTGCCGCAGGTCTTTACATTCCAAAGTCTTCTTCAAGAGCTATAACTTCTGCAGCAGGAACTGCGGATGTAATGGAAATCCTCGCACCTGTTGACCTTGGAATGGAGGAGCTCAAGGAAGCCGTTATGAAAACAAAAGGAGCGATAATCTGGGGCGGCGGCCTTAACCTTGCATCAGCGGATGACAAGCTTATAAGAATCAGGAATCCTTTAAGACTGGACCCTGAAGGCCTTCTTCTTTCCTCAATACTTGCAAAGAAAAAGGCAGTAAGTGCAAGAACTGTAATAATTGATATTCCTATCGGCAGAGGCGCAAAGCTTCAGGATTATGAGAAAGGAAAGACCCTTGCATCCCATTTCCTTAAAATCGGAAAAGACCTTGATATGAGGGTTGAAGCGCTTATAACTGATGGTTCAGAACCAATCGGAAACGGTGTTGGTGCGGGTTTGGAATGCAGGGATGTTCTCCAGATTCTTGAAGGCGCAGGGCCTGAGGATTTAAGGCATAAAAGCTGCCTTCTTTCCGGAAGAATTCTTGAACTTTCAGGAAAGGCTGAGGAAGGGCAGGGCTATGCTGTTGCAGACCGCATAATACGGAGCGGAAAAGCACTCTCCAAATTAAAAGAAATAATCAGCGTACAGGGAGGAAATCAGGATGTTCTTTCAACAGACATTCCAGTAGGAAAATACACCTATGACTTTGTTGCTGAAAGAAGCGGAAAAATAAGCCATAT
>JAFGQX010000076.1 GCA_016935455.1 Microcaldota archaeon | reverse complement strand
TTGTTATGGTCTATGGATGATAGCTGAAATCGAATTTTAGATTAAGGTGAAAAAATGAAATTTAAGGAACTGGGCATCAGCAGTAAAACAATTGATGCGCTTGAAAGCATAGGATACGATGAAGCAACAGAAGTTCAGGAAAAGGCAATTCCAATGATACTTCAGGGGAAAGAAGTAATTGTAAGAAGCAAAACAGGTTCTGGAAAAACAGCCGCTTTTGGCATAAGCTTAATCGAATTAATTTTAAAAGACAGAAATAAACAGGGTGTAATTATCGCTCCAACAAGGGAGCTTGCAATTCAGATAACTGATGAACTTAGAGAAATAGGAAAAAGGCACAGAATGAAAATCTATGCTATTTATGGGGGGCAGTCAATAGGAAGACAGATTTCGCTCCTTTCAAAAGGATTCAATATCGTAGTTGGAACACCCGGGAGAATGCTTGACCACCTGAGAAGAGGAACAATGAAATTGGATTATGTAAACTGGGTTGTTCTTGATGAAGCTGACTTAATGCTGGACATGGGTTTTGAAGAGGACATAAACGCAATATTAAGAGAAATCAATCCGCAGAGGCAGATGCTTCTTTTCTCTGCAACAATTGACAGCAGAATCAAGTCAATCTCGCGGAGGTATATGCACAATCCAGAGATAATTGAAGTCGGCTCAAAAGATGTGGAAGAAATAACGGAAAAAACAATAATGATTAAAAGGCAGGATAAAATCGGGAAACTTATTGAGATTCTCAATGATAATCCTGAGAAAAGGGCGCTTATTTTTGTATCCACAAAAAGAGCTGTTGAAAAGGTATGCAGAATACTTAATAAAAACGATATAAATGCTTCTTTCCTTCACGGAGACAGAACTCAGAGCCAAAGGGAAAAAACAATTAACAGTTTCAAAAAAAGGCACCTGAATACTCTTGTAGCAACGGATGTTGCATCAAGGGGACTTCACATTGAGGATGTTGAATTAATAATAAATTTTGACCCTGCAGGTTCCAAGGATGTGCACAAGCACAGGATAGGAAGAACCGGAAGGATGGGCAAAAAAGGAGAAGCAATTACTTTTCAGGATGATGAACCCCGTAATGAATATTATAATACGGGAAGAAGCAGAAGAAGTTATGGACGAAATAAAAGAAGAATGTATGGAGACAGAGGAAGAAAATCTGGCGGATACAGGACGAGATAAGTGCAGGGGGCAGGATTTTCTAAGGAGTAAAGCCCTTTCCCTGGTCTATTGGGGCTGAGAAACCCCAATCTGGAGGGTAAGAAGGATAATTGAAATGCAAAAAGCATTTCAAAATTGTCAAACAAAGTTTGACAGGGCTCGGCCCCTTCATCGAACCTGCGAAGGCACTAAGCCATTAGATCCCTCATCTCCCGATTGAGAAAAGGGAAAAGACCTTGAGTCTAACGCGTTTGACCGCTTCGCTACCCCTGCATGAGTAGTATCGTATTAACCCGATGAGTACCTCAGGATAGGGGTTGCGAGAAGTGAACTTCAGTTCACGAAGATCGCTACCCCTGCGAGTGAAACAAGCAGGGGGCATTGAACAAAAAGTTCAATCCAACCCCTGCATATCAAAATTTGAAAAATTTTGATTATTTTGAAATCCAAGCAGGATTTCAAATGTTCCTAAACTCGAAGAGTTTGGGAAAGAACGGCAGTATTAACCTGAGAAGAGCCTCAGGATAGATTACTTTCAAGAGAAAGATAAAAACAATTTATATAAATTTACATTTTAAACTCTTTCTATGTATCTCAAAATCCACCAGACCCAAAAAGGGAGAATAATCGCGGCGTGCGATAAAGAATTAATAGGGAAAAAATTGGAGGAAGGAAAACTGTGTCTGGACCTGGAGAAATATTCTGGTTTTTACAAAGGAGAATTAGTAACTGAAGAAAAACTGGAAAAAGAGCTGGATAATTTTTTTTCTGTAAATTTAGTCGGGAAAAAATCGGTGGGTGTTGCATTAAGGAAAAAGCTGATAAACGAGGATAATGTGCAGTTTATAAAAGGATTTCCCTTTATTCAAATTTACAGGATATAGTTGTTGGGAGGTGCGAAATGATGAGAACATTAGTTGTTGTTGCAGAAGACAAGATAGGCTTACTCGCAGACATATCATACGTACTTGGAAAATCCAAAATCAACATTGAAGGGGTCAGTGTTAATGTAATAGGCGGAAAAGCTGTTGTCGGCGTTGTTGTAAAGGACGACATAAAAGCAAAAGATGTTCTTACAAGAAGCGGATATACAGTTATGGAAACCGGAGTGATAGTCATAAAACTAGAGGACAAACCCGGTTCGCTCAGCGAGATTACAAAAAAACTTGCGGAAGAAGGAGTGGCAATACAGAACGTCCATATAATTTCCAAAAACGGAAAATATGCTGTCCTTGCACTTATAGTTGACAAAGAAAAGAAAGCAAGAGTTCTGCTGAAGGATTATCTTGTAGAAGAGAACACTCGGCAATGATTGGATGAGGCCCATAAGCACGGACGGAATAATTCTCAAAGATGGCAGAATCCTCCTAATCAAAAGAAAAAATGAGCCGTTTAAAGGTATGTGGGCCCTCCCAGGCGGACTGATTGAGGATAATGAAACACTGGGTGAATGCGTAAAAAGAGAGATAATGGAAGAGACCGGGCTGGCTGTTGAAGCTGAAAGATTAACAGGAATTTATTCAAAACCAGACAGAGACCCCCGAAAAGTGATAACTGTCGTTTTTATATGCAGAATTACGGGTGGGAATGAAAAGGCCGGAGATGACGCCAAAGAATTAAAGTGGTTCAGTTTGGGAAAGCTTCCGGTTCTTGCAGCAGACCATAAAAAAGTAATAACGGACGCAGTTAAAATTCAAGGATAATTTTTCCCTTTTTTCTGTTTTCCGCTATCTGGTTTTCCACTTCCTGAAAATGCTCATAAATTAAATCCCCTTTTGACCGGTATTCAGACTCTTTCATTTTATACTCTTCAAGCATTGAAAGCTGGCTTTCAAGGAGTTTTTCCAGCCTCTCTGTTTTGGAAGACTTTTTTATTTCGGATTTTTTTGAATAGTATGTATCTGCAGGTTCGCTCAGGGTTTTGAATTTTTTAATTTTTAAATTCTTTAGGTCAGAAAATTCCGCAAGGCCGAAATCGGCCAGCTCGTCCCCTTTATAAAAACCAAAAGGTTCCGCTTCTTTAATTATTCTGATGTATTCCTCCTTAACCGGCCCAATCTTTTTTTCAATCTTGTTTCCGGGTGTTTTCTCATCAACCCCCGCCCTTTGAAGAACTTCTTTTGCATATTTTTTTCCAAGAGGGAGCCTCATCATGCACACAACTGCATATTTGTCACTGTTAAGAGCATCATTTAAATCAAGGGTTATGTTTGATTCTGGAAAAGAGTATTCTTTTCCGGGGGAAGTTTCCCGGTCCTTCCATCTTTCCCGTTTATAACAGGACACAGTAATCCCGTCTTTTACAAAAACAGCATTTCCCTTTCCGAACATTTCAAAAACGAGCATTGATTTTTCATTTCCTTTATCAAAATTTAGGATAATTATTCTGTCCGAGGCGTGCTGTTCTGCGGATATAAATCTTGCGCCTCCGAGTTCTTTTCTGATTTTCTGGATAAAATTATTCTGCACTGTTCCTTCTTCAAGAATATAAGAGATATTCATTCGTCTTCCAAGCTCAAAAACAATCCATTCCTTCCCTATTTTCAATGAGATTTTTCCATTGGATATTTCTTTTGCCTTT
>JAFGQX010000075.1 GCA_016935455.1 Microcaldota archaeon | reverse complement strand
GAAACATATAAGAATATTCTTCGGATTCAACAGACACCAGTTCAACATCCCAGCCCTGAAACAAAGCCCAGAACACTGCGTAGAGCGAATCCTTCCCCCCTGAAAACAAAACTGCAACTTTCATCAGTTGAATATTTAAAATAAATTATTTTAATGTGTTGTTGTGGCAGTTAAAACAATAATATTTGATATGGACGGTGTTCTTTACCTCGGAAAAAAGGCAATTAAAGGAGCAAAGGAAACAATAGAAAGATTAAGGAATGAAAAATACGAGCTTTATTTTCTTACAAATGCAGCAACCAGGTCAAGAAAAGGAAGGGCAGAAAAGATGAGGGGGCTGGGAATCTATATAAAAGAAGGGGAAATAATCACTTCTTCATACGGGGCGGCATATTATATCAAACAAAATCATCCCAAATCAAGTGTTTATGTGGTGGGGGAAACCGGACTCAAAGATGAACTTAGAAATGCAGGAATAAAAATTGTGGTGCATGACCGGCCGGATATTGTACTGTGCGGCCTGGACAGAAAAGTAAATTATAAAAAATTGAAAACAGCATTCAGGGGACTGGCAAACGGTGCAAATTTTATTGCAACGAATATGGATCCTTCATTCCCCGTGGAAGACGGGCTTCTTCCGGGAGCTGGAGCCTGCGTATCCTTCCTTATTCATGCATCAGGGAGGAAACCCACAGTAATAGGAAAACCCTGCACATATCTTATTGAGATGATTTTTCAGGAGAGCCGTTCAAAAAAAGAAGAAATAATGATCGTGGGTGACCGGGTTGAAACGGATATTCTTCTAGGAAAAAAGTGCAGGATTAAAACCTGCCTTGTTTTAAGCGGGATAACCACAAAAAAAGACCTGCAGAAAATAAAGGAAAAGCCGGATTATGTTATTGAATCAATAGCTGATTTGGATTCTGTTCTTTAGCTGTCAATTATTTCCGAAATGTCGTCGCTGGGTATTTCAGGGGTTAAAACTGATTCGTCAAGCGAGATTAACTGCTCTTCCTCCTTCGGCTGGGAAGAAGATTCAACAACATTAAAATTGATCTGCATTGAATTGCTGCAGCTGGGGCATTTGCCCATCAGTGTCATCTCGTGGATTCCCATTTCAGTATTAAGAGTAAATTCTGCCTCGGCTCCGCAGTTGGAACATCTGATTTTTCTTGTTATTGATACCATAGTTGGAGATTCTCAAATTAGTTTTAAAAGACTATCAGTAGGTTCTGCTTTTTCTGTTCTTTTTCCAGAAATTCAGCAGTTCAAGATTCTCTTTTCTCATAAAATCTTTTTCAATAATAATTTCTGTTTTTCCGAGTTTTTTCATCTGGGAATTGGAGATTGGAATTTCAGAAAAACCGAGTTTTTGAACATCTTCAATCCTTGTTCCAAAAACAATTCGTTTTATGCCCGCCCAGTGAATGGCAGAAAAGCACATCGGGCAAGGTTCAGTGGTTGAATAAATGGTACAGTCTTTTAATTTTATTGTCTTTAATTTTTTGCAGGCCTTCCTGACAGCACTTACTTCTGCGTGTGCTGTGGGGTCGTTCTTCTCAAATACATGGTTATGGTCTGTACAAACCAGATTTCCACTTTTGTCGGCTATTGCAGCACCGAAGGGACTTTGCCCTTTAAGAATCCCTATTCTGCACTTTTCCACTGCAAGAATCATTAGTTCTCGGTCATTCATATTCCCCAACGCCTTTTCTGACAAGCTTATCAGACACGAGGTCCACGACAGTTGAAGGTCCCCGGTACTTGGTCGGGCCCCAGTCCACAAAATAATCAACTTTTCCCAGTATTTTAATGGATACATCGCTGGAATTATGCGGGTCCTTTCTTCCGCTTATATTGGCGCTTGTAGTAATAAGAGGAAATCTGATTTTTTCCATTATTTTTTTAGTTATCCAAAAATCAGGTATTCTCACTCCAAGTCGGTCGTTTTCTGTAGCAGATATTTTTTCCTTTGCTCTCAGCAGAAAAGTAAACGGTCCGGGAAGATGTTTTTTAAGAACTGCTTCTTGTTTTTTGTTTACAAAACAGTATTTTTTTATCATTTTTATGTCCTTCATAAGAACGGAAAGCGCCTTTTTTCTTGTCCTGTCTTTTATCTGGTATATTCTGTTAACAACACTTTCATCAAGTGCATTCCCGCCGATTCCGTAAAGGGTGTCAGTAGGATAAACTATGATGCCTCCTTTCTTAAGAATCTTAACTGCTTCTTCTATCTTTTCATTCCCCTGCATACCAATAGATTGGTATTTAACACATATATAGGTTTCTAAGTTATTTTTTCTTTAAATCTATGGGTCCGAACTTCTTTTCAAGCTTGGATAATTTCTTTCTGCCTTTGCCCAAAAGATACTGGATGTCCCCGCTTTCGGCATAGACAATAAATCTCCTTCCTGATTTTACAACCGAAAAATCATGCATCATATGTTTTGCAAGGGTGGTTTCCAGTTTTCCCGCGGAAGGACCGGCTCCTCTTTTTTGCTTAACCGGGAGAACCACCGTTTCATCTCCGAATTTATATATTTCATAGGCCGGTTCGCCTGTTTCAAAATCCCTGACATCTATTACGGGCCTTGCAAGGTCCGCCTCCCTCATTCCGGAGGGGACTTTAACGGACTGTTCAAGTTCATATACGGTGCTTACTTTTCCGGAATCAATAAGTATTACAGTATCAACAACCTGCGGTATCATACCCAGTTCAACCTTGTTTATAAATCTCTGGACGGCATCAATAGCAGTTCTTCCGTGGACAACACCGACCAGCCCTATTCCGGCCATTCTCATATCAGCATAAACATGGAAATCAACAATCTTTCTCATCTCATCGTAAAAAGTGTAATCCGGCCTTACGAGAAGAAGAATCTCTTTGGTATTTTCAAAACTCCCTTCAAGTGCCATATACTGGGTTATCTCCTTGTTTACCCTTAAATCTCTGGGGCTTTCCATAGTCTTGACAATTTTTTTCTTTTCATAATAATATTCTGCAAGTGCAGAGGCAAATGTTGATTTTCCGCTTCCGGGGGGACCGCAGATAATTATTCCTTCTGCACTTCTGTCAAGTCTTTCAAGAAGTTTTTTGTTCATGTTATAATCCTTAAGCTCAAGCTTTTTTATCGGCCTGACAATTGTTATTTCAAATCCGTCAGAGAACGGCCTCTTGTTTATTACTATCCTGTATATGCCCATCTGGATAACTGTTGAACCCTCTTTGTCAATTTCAATGTAATAATCCCTGTTCCTCTTTGCGGATTCTACGATTTCTTCGCTGAGGTTTCTTGCAGAAATTAGGTCAAGCGTTTCATCAAGCTCCACCATATTGAAATTTCCGGGGGTGCCTCTCTTTGCCTTAATCCTGCAGTCTTCCTTAATGTGGATTGACATCGTATCCGGAGTAAAATATTTTTTGAAGCTCAGTTCCTCAACATCCTCCTTTTTTCTAAGATAAATTGATTCAATACCTTCGGCTTTTGCCATCTGGTGCTGAACCGAATCACCAGTTATCAAAACTGCATCTCTCTCCCTTGCAACAGATCTTATTATTGCATCAATTTCTCCGGTTTCTTTTGCTCTTAAAATCTGCACCGGAAGAGGTCTGTCGCCTTCCACTGAAATTTCAATATCTTCCTGCTTTTCCTGCATTCTGAGTTTTTCAAGAACCGCAAAACCTGCAAAGCCGGTTTCTTTGCTGAGATTTGCCTGATGTTCTATTTCGGCAAGAGCAGCGCTGGGTATAATTATTTTTCCTTTTACTTTTCCGGATTCAACCAGTTCGGCTATTCTTCCATCTATGATGACCGAACTGTCGCATACATATGTTTTCATCCAATCTCCTTTTTCACTCTTTCAATTCCCAGCGCATGTATAAGTTTTCCAAGCCTGGGGCCTCTTTCTTTTCCTATGAGCGCAGCATACATTTTTTTGAAAAGGTCTCCGGGCTTTATTCCTTTTTCCCGGGAATAAGAGAAAATAAATGCCTGAATATCATCCGCTGACATATTTTCATTAAGTCCGGACAATACTGCGATTACATCCGAATCATCAGATTTCTTTCCGGAATAGGTAAACTGATACTGTTCAGGAACATACTCTCTTTTAATCCAGTTCTCAACGTATTTTGAGAGGTAATCCACCCCCCCGTTGTCTTTTAGTTTTTCCTTGACTTTTTCCCAGTTTCCGTAAATCTGGAAATTCAAAAGAATGTCAAGGAAAGAGGTTTTCCAGTTTCTTTTCCCCGGGCACAATGAATATGCCTGTACTTTTTTCTGGTCTGCCCTTTCAAGTGTTTCAAGGTCTTTTCCTTCGAGCACCCCTATATTCTCATATTCCTCAATAAGTTTAAGGAGGTTATCCCTTGAGGGGTCTATATCTATATTTTCAGTAAGGTCGGGTTTAAGCAGCGCATATGCAATTATCTGCGGGGGCAAAAGCTCCATAAGATCTTTTACACCCATTCCAATTCCTTTGGACTTTGAATATTTTCTTCCCTTGAATAGTATGAAACCGTATTTGAATCCGATTGGAACTTCTTCCTTGAAGACGTCCCTGTAAACCTGCACAACTGTATCTCTTGACCCCCCTTTTGTATGATGGTCCACCCCGGCACCTTCCAGATTGGTTTTGAACATGCGGTGCCAAGAAGGCCAGTGAAGTCTCCAGGTAATTTTATACATATGCTTTGAGATGCTTGATTTTCCTTTATATCCGCATCCTTTCGTATACCCCACATCCTTGTCACAGATGTATTCATAATTTTCTCCGTCTTGAGAAAGAATCCTTGTAGTTGCGATTTTTCCGCATTTTTCGCATATCGGCATAATGGGTGACCAGTCTGCAGGAAGGTCCCTGTTGGAGCTTTCCTTTACGACTTTTCTTGCAAGGGCTTCTTCCTTAAGGTACAAGCGGGCATACTCGTCAAATCTGCCATCCGCATAAAGTTCATTCATTCTTTTTACTTCCGCTTTTACACCCATTTCCCCCATTATCTCAACTGCCTCATCAAGGAAATGGTCCCCGAAGGATTTGGATTTGCCTGTGGGGTCGGGAACATTGCACAATGGTTCTCCAAGGTGGGGGGCAAGTTCATCTGAATACTTCTGCATTGCCACCGGGATTGAGTCAAAAGCATCAAGAATATCTGCAATAAAATAGAATACCGCTTTTTTTCCGTTTTTTTCAAGAACGTTTCTTACTGTTCCGGGGAACAGGAATTCGCAGACTGTCCCAAGGTGGGTTGGTCCGGATGTGGTTATTCCCCCTGTGATTGTATAAGGTTCTTCATATTTTGAGATTACATTATCTGCTAACTCTTCTGCCCAGTGCTTCCTCATTAATTCACCTTATTATAGTTTTTTCCAAAATTTATATACTGCAGGCATTATTACTGCCTGAGTCAAAACTTCAAGAACAAACATCAGTGCAATGAAAACGATTACTGCAAGGAGTATAACAACAATATTCCCGGATACTGCCAGAACAGTTATGAATATCTGCAGGAAGGTTGTTAATATCTGCACAAAAACCTGTATGATCATTGAAACTGCGATTATTGCAATGTTAAATATAACTACTTTCCAGAAGTTTCCTTTGACTTTTCTGAATGACTCTTTTATGCTTTCAATAACCCCTCTTCGGTTAAGTATGAGCTCCCACATTGCAAACTGGATTAAAAATGCAGCTGCTATCAGGAACAACATAACGAGGAAGATCCAAAGAATTGCAAAAAGTATTCCGCCCATAATAGGTGCAAAACTTGCCGCTCCTGATTCCGGATTGGAAGAAATAATCGGATAAACAATCATTAAAACCAGGGGAAGAAGAACCAGAACATAAGCAAAAAATATAAGTAAAGAATATTTGGTTACAGGGATGAAATTTTTCTTTGTGTTCTCAACAATAGGGGTTTCTTTTCCAGTATGGATATTCTGAATAACGTTGTACATCACCGAATTCCCGGCACTGGATACCAGGAGAGTGATTAAAAAGAGAAGGCCGCCTGCAAAAAGTGCAAGAGGAACACTCATTCCCCAAAATAAAAATCCTGTCCCAAAAGACAAAGCCAGGCCAACTAAAACCAGCAGAAGAACCCAGATTTGAACCTTAAGAAGGCTGACAAAAAGCGGTTTGAACTGTTTTCTTATAAAATGGTAGCTCTCTCTTAAGCTGTCAAGAACAAAGTCAAAAGAACTCTGGTTTTTTTTCTTTTGGGGTTTAATTTCTGTCTGCACCTTTTTTGTCTTTTTAGTATTATTT
>JAFGQX010000074.1 GCA_016935455.1 Microcaldota archaeon | reverse complement strand
GTTTTCTTAGCGACATCTGAGCACCATGCTCATATTAACATATGGGATAACAAATAAAAACCTACACCCCTTCATAATAGGTTTTAAAAATATTAGAATTTAACATTAAACCCGATGACAGACAAAGATAAATTAAGGAAGGAATTCTCAAAGGACTGGAAGAAGCACTACGATGTAAAAATATTCAAGGAGCATGGATTCACCAGACAGAAATGCAAAAAATGCGGAAAGCATTTCTGGTCTTCCGATGAAAGAGATTACTGCGCAGACTCTTCATGCATAGGTTATGAATTTATAGGGGATGCACCTTCCCCAAAAAAATTAAGTTATATCGACACCTGGAAAACAATAGAGAAATATTTTACAAAGAACGGCCACAAATCAATAAAGTCTTATCCCACAGTTGCAAGATGGAGAGATGATTTATATTTTACAGTAGCTTCAATCAATGATTTTCAGCCTTATGTAGTGAACGGAGAGATAGAACCTCCTGGAAATCCGCTGATAGTCCCCCAGCACTGCATCCGGTTTCCGGATATTGCAAATGTGGGTGTTACTGGAAGGCATTACACCAATTTTGTTATGGTCGGCCAGCATGCATTTAATACAAAAAAATCAGGGCTGTTTTACTGGAAGGATGAAGCTCTGGACCACGATATTAAAATGCTCAAGGCGCTGGGGATAAGGGAGGAAAAATTAGTATTTATAGAAGATGTTTGGGCAGGAGGAGGAAACTTCGGTCCCTGCCTGGAATATTTTGCGGGAGGCCTGGAACTGGGAAACTGCGTTTTTATGCAGTACGAAGAGCTTCCAGACGGAAAAACAAGAGAACTTAATACAAAAGTAATTGATATGGGCGCCGGACTGGAGAGGCTTGCCTGGATAACGCACGGAACACCCACAAGCTATGAAATCGTGTTCGGTCCGGTAATAAGAGAGCTTAAGGATGATTTTAAGGTAAAAGTTGACAACGGCCTGTTTGAAAGATTTTCCAAATTGTGCGGAAGCCTGAATATTGACGAAGTAAAAGACCTTGAAAAAGAAAAAGACAATATTGCAATCCAGCTTGGAACTACCAAAGAAGAACTTTTTTCCCGCCTGGAACCTCTTCAGGCTCTTTATGCAACTGCAGACCACACATTAACAGTGCTTTCCGCAGTAACTGACGGAATGCTTCCCAGCAATGCGGGAGGAGGATATAATCTTAGATTAATCCTGAGGAGAATGTTTGCTTTTGAAAACGAGTTTGGATTCAGTTTTAATTATTACAAAATACTTGAAGGGCATGCAAAGCATCTTTCCGGCCTTTTTCCTGAACTTTCAAAAGGAGTTGAAGTTACCGATGAGATAATAAAAGAGGAAAAAGAAAAATACGGGCATACGATGGAAAAGGCAAAAGGGAAAGTCCAGAATATAATCAAAAAATCAAAAGGAGGCATCTCTCTGGATTCTCTCATAACCCTTTACAGAAGCGAAGGAGTCCCTCCGGAATATGTTGCTGAAATTGCCAGAAAGGAAAAAATTCCTGTTTCAATACCCGGAAAGTTCTATGACCTTGTAAGAGAAAAAGATGAAGTCCAGACAAAAAAAGAGGAGAAAAAGGATGAAATATCCGCAGACACAAGAAAATTTGAAAAAACAAAAGGGCTTTTTTATGATGAGAATGCGGAATTCACGGCAAACATCATAGGGATTTTCAAAGATTACATTATTCTTGACAGAACTGCCTTTTATCCGGAAGGCGGCGGCCAGACTGCAGATGCCGGATGGATAAATGAAGAGAAGGTTGTTGATGTAAAGAAAAAAGACGGAGTTATATTCCATCTTATGGAAAAACCCACCAAATTAAAGAAAGGGCAGAAAGTAAAAGGGATTGTTGATGTCAAAAGAAGAAAAACAATAGCAAGGCACCACACCGGTGCACATATGCTCAACGCAGCATGCAGAGAGATTCTTGGAAACCACATCTGGCAGGCGGGTTCTTATAAAGACGAGAAAAAAGCTCATTTAGATGTCACTCACTTCAGAAGAATAACCGACAAGGAACTTGATTTAGTAGAATCAAAAGTTAATGAATATATTATGCGAAATGCAGAAATAAAAACAGAAATTCTCCCTAGAAATAAAGCCGAAGAGGAATACGGATTCGGCCTTTATCAGGGGGGCGCAGTTCCGGGAAAGGAGCTTAGGGTAGTGGTTATAGAAGGGATAGACGCTGAAGCCTGCGGAGGAACCCACCAGATGATTAAAAGAACAGGAGAAATAGGCGTATTTAAAATAATAAAAAGGGAAGGGGTTCAGGACGGGATAGAACGAATTGTGTATAAATGCGGTTCAGTTGCAGTAGGTTATATTCAGGAAAGAGAAAAAATGCTCAAATCTGCGGCCTCGGAAATCAGTGTAAGCGAATATGACCTGCAGAGGTCTGTCGCTCGTTTTTTTAAGGAGTGGAAAGAACAGAAAAAAACAATAACCCGCCTTAAAAAATCAGTTGCAAAAAACGAATTTGACAGACTTTCAAAAAACAAAGACCGGCTTCATATTGTGGACTATGATGCCGAGATGCTGAGAGAGATTTCAATGAATGCACTTCAGGCCGGAACCTATCTGGCGGTTGCAAATAAAGATGGGGATGCAGTTGTAAGTTCGGGAGACAGCAAGACAGATGCGCTGGAACTGCTTAAAAAAATAAACAAACAGCTCGGCGGTTCAGGAGGAGGAAGCGCAAAATTCGCTCAGGGAAAAATAAAAGAAATTAAAGGGATTTCTCTTTGAAAAGAACCGAAGGCTTTTCAAGAAACTCAAATTTTTGGGGACTGCTGTAAAATTCTGTGAGCAGGTCCCTGCATTCAAAATTATACTTTTTGTTAATCTCTTCCGCACTTTTCTGGTATATTTCTCTCACCAGGTAGTTTGTATTGTATTTGATTTCGCTGGTGGTGTAAAACACTGCAGGTCCCTTGTTTTTTTTGTACTGGGAATAATCCGACTTGAATCTATTCGAGATTATATTCGCAAGAAACAGCGGATTTTCTTCGCTGAAATTGACAGTTACGTGGCCGTAATTTGGAGGGATGAGAACTACTTCTCCCTCCTTCGCGGAAACAATGCTGACATCAGTTGAAAGGTCTTTGTTTGTTTTCTGCAGTATAAACCTCGCCTCCCCGAAAAGCACCTGGTAAACTTCAGGATATGTCAGTTCATCCTCTGCCACAGGATGCGTGTGCCCGTATGTTCTGGAATATTCTTCCCCAAGAATTCTTGAGGCTATCACAGTCATGTCGTATCTGAGGTTATCCTTTTTCACGATATCCCGGTACATAAGATAGATCGGCTTGTCTTCTGCGCCGGAGAAATCCCCAAGAAGAACTTCATTTAGTTCAGAAAGCATCCTTACGCTGAACGGGTGCTTTTTCCCGTCCACAAGAAGTCCGTCGTCGTTAAATTCAAGTTTTATGGGCGTGTTGTAAAACATCATACTTTGTCACCTGCCTTTTTCATTCTCTGGAAGTCCTTTTTTATCTGCATTGTTTTATGCACTTTTAGTTTTTCCTTCCTTACTCTAGCGAGAAGCGCCTTAAGAAAAATAAGCAGTTCTTTCCTGCTTGTCTTATGCTTGTCAAGATGCTTTTCAAATTCTTCAACAGTTTTTACAAGCCCTGTAAAAAAAGCCGGATTTTTCACTGTTTTCTCGGCATCCTCAGGATTTTTTAAATGTTCATAAAGGAGCCTTTTAGTCATTTTTATTTTCTTTTTAAGTTTTTTTACTTCTGTGGTTTCTTCCTCAAATTCAATCTGGAATGTTTTGGCCATTTCAGCAATTGAATCCCATTCAGATTCCTCCACCTGCTTTTCAAACTTTTTTCCAAGGTCTTCACTCATTCAGGAGGATATCTCAGAATAAATATAAAAATCTAACCTTATGAGAGTATAAGGAAATCGGCAAAATACAGAGAAACAACCACTGCTATCAGGATAAAAGGCAGAAACGGCGGGAGATGTTTGTATATTATAACTTCTTTTACTTTAAGTTTTTTGAGCCTGCTGATTTCCTTTTCGGTCAGCACTCTTTCCGGCCTGTATTTGTCTATGAATTCCTTGTCCATCATTTCAACTGCAAGAACATCTTCATTGTCTACTTTGTCCAGGGGAACTTTTTCAGCAAGCAGTTTGTTTATGTCTTCTTTGAAAACAAGGAAAAACATTGTCGACACAACCATAATGAATACTATAAGAAAATATACCGGGGAGAATATCGGAAAATTAAGGTAGGTATACATAAAAAGCGCCAGGGGAAGAAGCATAAGAAGATATATCAAATTGGGTTTCCTTTCTCCTGTCTTTAAAATTTTAAGGCTGAAATCTGCAAACATATATGCTGCAAAAATAACCCCTGAATAAACCAGCACTGAGAAAATAAAAGGATAGTTGAAAATCATCCCTGCGGTTGAGGGATGTATTGGAAGAAGAAGTGCTATTGATGAAAGCACCATCACGTCCGCTCCACCTATATGCCCCATACGGTAGAACAGATATCCGACAAGTCCTGCTATGAGTGCAGTGGCTATTCCGAATACAGTTATTTCAAACTGGAAAAATATTATGTTTACTGCAAATGCTATTCCCAGAAATCCGTAAAGAAGCCAGTCAGGTATGTTTTTATTGTTGAATAAATCGTAATATGTGGCAGCCGCCGTTCCAATGAGGACTACTGCAATTCTTACCATCTCTCCCGGGAGGCTGAGTCCTCCAAACAGCAGTTTCTCAATCATTTGTACACCTATAAGAAATCAAGGCATGCCAAAGGCGGAATCTGGAATTTAGTACTGCAGCTGCATGATTCATCTTCATTCATAATTATTTTATAACTTGTCTTTCCGCTTATTCCCGAATAGATGCTTCCTTCGGTTTCAATCTCCAGCCTTGTTGAGTTTGAAAATGTTTCAGTTATCTTGTCTGAAGGGGTATAGCTCCATTCCCAGCTCCCCAAATCTTCACATTCTGTTTTTTCTCCCCCAAGATAACAGTCTACATCGAACCTTGCAGTATTGTACCCGTAAGGGAACATAACAGTATCTATATTGCATGAACATTCTTCTGCAATTGTTATTGATTCTGCAAGAGAACAGTCTGCAAGAGGGTCTTCAACGGATGCACTTACTTCAACTGAAAGCTCATCCTCAAGTGCTTTAACCTTGACCTGATTATCAGTCTGGTATTCTATATCTGCACCAAGAACATCCCAGACAACACCATCACATTCAGTTTCAATTGTGTCTCCGTTTTCATCTGTTTTGTAGCATTTGATATTCACAGTGGCGGTTTGTCCCGGACTCAGCAGACTGCTTTCTGTTTCAAGCACACACAGTCCCCCTGTTTCATTTTCTGCAGGAGGAACAACTTCCAAAGGAGATGCAAGAGCACATTCAACTGGCGGTTCGCTTACATCCGCAGATATACCAACCTGGGTTGCATTTTCACCAACTTTAAGTGTTATTTCTTCATTGCTTGAGGTTATTATCTCTCCGCCTTCAACTTCCCAAACAGTTCCAACACATTCAACTTTTGCACCTGTGCTGTTATAACAGTTAATGTCGGCGCCAATGTTCTGTCCGGGAAGAACCTGGTAAAAATCAGGAGATATCACACACATCTGCCAGTCTTCACCTTCATCTTCTCCAGGATTAACATTTAATTCTGCACTGCATTCCATTGGATAATCTCCGTTGATTGTTGCAGTTAGTGTTCCTGACCCTTCTTCATGAGGTGTAACCCATATATCATTAAGATAATAGTCCACAGGAATATAAGCACCAAAAGGAGTGCTTGGGGGTGTTCCGCTTAAATCGGTATTGCCTGCTATCTCCCCGCTCATGCTCCAATATGCAATATTTTTGCACTGGGACGGGGGAAGTGCGGTTGTTTCTCCGGTATAATCCGTATAATAACAATATACTGCAAACCCTTCTGTCGTTTCCGCGTCCATAGTTACTGACTCAGGAACAACAATACACTCCGCTTCCCCTTCAGGAACACGCGGTATCAGCGGAACATTGAATTTGATATCCAATCCTGCCGGATTTGTTCCGCCGCAGTCAGGTTCAGTTGATTCATATGAAAATGACAATTGAAGTGTCTGGGGTTCTTCAGTCTCTTCGCCGGTATATCTGAAATTAATCCAGAATGCTCCTGTCTCTCCTGCTTCTATTATGGACTGCCCCTGCCCAAGGAATTTATTTGTCTGAATGTCTATAGGTTCAAAAACCATCTCAAACTCAGGAGATACAACAGAGATATCTGTTATGTCTATCAGCAGGTCGCCGGTATTTCTTATTGTAATTTTAAGAGGAACTACCTCATTTAGTTCGTACTCAAGAGGCGGTTTTTCTCCTGTAAGATAATTTTCAACTGATTCCACCTGTGCAGATGCAAGAAGGTTTCTTACAATTACTTTCTGTGATGTGCTCATCGGGGAGATTTTTGTTCCTTTGTCATAAAATGCGAGATATTCTATTCCGGAGCCTGAACTCTGGCTTGCAGTGGTTTTAATCGCACCATAGCATACGACATCCTTTATTGTGGATTTGAATTCGTAATTTCCTTCTTCCTGTGCATCATAGGATGCATAATAATTATTGTCAGCAACATACTTCAACTGCGAAGAATATGTTTCTACTGTTTTGCCGTCCTTATATAACACTACTTCGTAAGCCCCATCACAAAATAAGTTTGCCTTTCCTTTAATTTGTGTGATTGCGTCTCCTTCAAACTTTCTTGAATCTATTGACTGTGTAATTAGTTTGGCTGAAACTTCCTGATACTCATCTTTACACACCGGATTTTCAGGGTCAATTACTCCCTGCCAGTCGCTGAAACAAAGTTCATTTTTTTCCCTGTCGCTTGCATACTGCCAGTATATCTGCTGATTTTTGTTAACAGTAGTGTAAGGTGTCCATTCAGCATTTATATGCGAAGACAGGTATCCCTCAAAATAAGTAATTGCCCATTTGCCGCTTACGCTTCCTTCCCCAGTTATTTCTCCGGGGCATACTATTGGAACTCCGCCTTCAACACCTATACTTTCTCCTTCCGATTCAATACTAATTATCTGGATTATTTTTGTATTTGTATTGAAATACATCTTTTCTCCAAAATCATTGTATAAATTGAGATTGGTTGTTGCTTCCGAAGCAAAAATAACTGAAAACAAAACAAACAAAACAAAAATTAATTTTTTCATTTTATCCCTCAAAATGTCCCGCCTATTTTAATGGTAAACCTCCATTCAGTTCCCATTTTGTCAGCAATTATGCCAACACCCGCACCTATAATTGTTTTTATTGACTGGAGAGTGTATGCAACACCTAATTCTCCTCCGCTTCCGGCACCTGTTGAAGGCTGGTATTTTGCAATTCCGCCTCCATAAACCTGGAAATCATTCCACCTGACATTAATCCCTGCTTTTCCGCCTACGAGATAGTCTTCAGTTAACTGGGTCCATATCGGCTGGCTGTATTCCACTCCGCCATATATGTACATCTTACCTGTGCTGAAATCCCAGATAGGTATTCTTCCAAATGCGGATGCAAATGCCGAAACATCCCAGCCTGTTTTAATCTCTTCAAAAGCAAGGTAGGTTCCCTTTACACCTATCTTTATATTGGCAACTTCAGTTTCTTCTTTGAATACTCTTACATTAAATGCTCCTTTCCCTCCTGCCATAAGTTCAATCAGTATTTCTTTTGCTGCTTCTGATTCTATTCCTTCTTTTACATATGCTTCAACGCCTCTTGCAGTAAGAAAAGCTGAAACTACAATTCCCAAAGCAACAGATACATCTTCCGGTTTTCCTTTTACTATCTTGTATAAATTCTCAGTTTTTGCAATAGGGATATAATATTCAAATTCTCCATCAAAGAACACAAATTCCTTTCCAGTAAATGCAGTGTAAGTGGTTTTGCTTCCCTCCTCGCTGAAGACATGGTCGGTTATGCTTTTGTATCCAAGTTCCTTAAGTTTATCCATTGCTTTCTTATAATTGCCTTTTTTAATTTCTTTGAGAACTGATTTCAGCTTCTCAGCATCTTCAGTTTGGCCTCCTTTTTCCAGTGCATTTATTTGAGTGCTTAAGTAGTCATTCATCCCTTTATTAATTGCATTCTTCTCATCCTTTGTAAGGTCGATGTCATGCATAACCTTAATGAGCCCCTTGGTGTAATTCTCTCTTTCTGTTTCATTAAGTGTACTTAAATTTTTGTTGAATGAATCGGGTATTGGTCCGCTTATATCTACTCCGCCTTCTTTCCTGAACATTTTAGGAATCTCATTCATCGGAGGCATCAAATCAAGAACTTTTATTACTTCTGTTTCTCCGGCAGCAGTTCCGGCAGGGTCCATTTTTTCAATCGGTGTTTTAGTTCCTGCAGCTTGTGTAAATGCGGGTTTTCCGCCTGCAAGAGCATTTACATAAAGACTTAGGATTTTGTCATATTCTTTCCTTACTGCAGAATCCATTTTTTCATCCAGAAGTTTTTGAAGCTGAAGAGTTCTTACCTTTAAGACTTCCTTTTTTGTCATCCCAACCTGCTTTTTAACTTCAAGGTATGCTTTTTTTACTTGTTCCTCAGTAAGCACTTTCTTTTTTTTAACTGAGTCAAAAAATCCATCAACAGTTACAATTTTTTTTGGAACTGGAGATTCTTTCTTTTTCTCTTTTTGTTTAGCCGCCATATCCTTCACCCTCTTTTACCTACGTAAAATGCTGATAAAAATACTGAAAATCTCTGCTCTGTTTCAGCAACTCCTATTCCCGCGGGAGGGGAGTAAACAATCTTCTTGAAAGTAACTTTTTCTAAATCAATACCTTTTTTGAAACATAGCGAAAGAAATTCTTCACTTGGAATGTTTAAAGGGTTAACCTCAAATTTGGTTTTTCCGTTTTCAACTACTTTTTTAAACCTCCCAAGAACAACTTCCTCTCCTTTTTTCTTGAGAATTTCAGGTTTTACTAACCCCTCGTCGGTTACAGTAATATCTTTTGTTGCCACAACATCTCCATTATCTTTAATCATTGCAACATAATCCTGTTTTCCCTCTGCATCTGGGTTAACTATGACATACCCTTTTGTTCCATCAGTGAAATCTACCATTCTGTATGAGAACCACATATATGTAAGTATGTAGTCCTTTTTTTGCTCAGGAGTAAGTGCTTCTAAGCTGTCCCGGAATAACGGTCTTGTTTCAACAACTATTCTCCTGGTTTTTGGTGTTTCCTTTACCTTGTCCAATGTGATTTTTTTGAATTTTAATGTCGGAACAGGAGAAGGAATCTCTTTGGGTGTTTCTTTTTCCTTGACCATCTTAAACAAAGGAATAAAATGGAATGCAATTGTCATCGGCCCGATATACCCGTCAACCGCATTTTTCATATTCATTATGTCTACTCCGCTTTCCTTTTTCACCTCGTCTAAAAGAGCATAGATAACCTCATCACTTTTCTCAATTTCCTGTCCAGCCATTTTATATACATAAGTCTTTCCGACTTCATCCATTGCCTTGAGTATTTTGGCATGGTCGCCCTTCATTATTACCCCTTTTTTATTGTAATACTTGACCAAGGGAGAGAGATAATCAAATGTTTTATACAGTGCCCACGCGGATTTTTCAGTTCCAGCTTCCTCATCCCCCTCCTTCATTTTTTTAACCATCTCATTTTCACCCATTTGCATTGCAGTGGTCATTATCTTCTTAATGAATTTCCCTGTAAGCGTGCTCTTTGTAGAAAGATAATAAAGCTCTGTCAAGTCTTTGTTTTTGTAATTTTCCCACTTGAATTTTTTGCTTACTTTCTTTTGTTTCAACATTTCCGCGTATGCCTTATCTAGATGGTTGGAAAGGTTGTAAAAATTCTCATTGATATCTGGATATTCGCTTATTCTTACAGCGAGGTAAAGAAGCTTTGTTTCCACACTCTTTGGAGATGTTGAAGGGGAATGCTGCATAAGTTTCCCAAGCACCTTCATCAGGTCATCCGTTTCCCCCTTTGAAGCTTTTTTTACGGCATCATGTATTTCTGTGTTGGTTGGGAGAACACTTTTTTTGGGGCTGTATTTTTTGGGGCGGGGTTCAATTTTTTTTTCCTTTTTCGCAACTACAAAATCCAGTTTAGTTAGAATCTGTTTTTGGGCAGCACACATATTAACTCACGTTTTTAAATAGGAAATAAAGCTTTTAAAAGCATTCTTATATTTCCAAAGAAGAAAAAATACGCCCGATATTCTCCCAGTGGCCCCCTCTCCAGTATATTTTTCCGCATAAATCACAAATCCAGAACTCTTTTTGAAGACGAAACACGGAATCCGGAACCTTCCCCTCCACTTCCTTTTTGTCCTTTGTCATTCTTAATGAAAAGTTGCATCCAGGACATCTGGTTCCCTCAGGAAATCGTAGTTCAATCCCGAGAGAAGAAACAATCTGTTTTATCTGCTCTTTAAAATCAGTGGATTCCACAAGCAGTATTTTAACTTTATTTTTTGCTTTTTCAGAGAGTTTTTTGTCCCGCGTAATTAAAACCGCGCCCTCATTTTCAGCAGTCAGAATAAGCTCGTCATCAGATACTTCCAGATAAAGCGTATCCACTCCAAAAACTCTCAGCCATCTTGCAGTTCTTGCAAGCATCGAATCAAGAAGAAGTTTCATAATTATTTGAGAGAAATCTTGACAAATACTTCTGGAGGGACCTTGACCCTGAGCACCTGCTTGATATATTTTTCATCGCCCTCAATATCAATCAGCCTTTTGGAAATCCTTTTTTCCCAGTGCTCGTATGTATCGGTTCCGTCTCCGCAGGGAGTCCTCCTTGTTGTAATCTGAAGTTTTTTTCTCGGCAGATTAACCGGACCCTTTACTTTCATATCAAGGGCTGCAGCCAGCTCCTTAATCTGCTTAACAACACTATCCAAATCCTGCGGATTTTCTCCTTTGAGTGTAATTCGTGCTTTGCTCATTTAACCTAAACCTCATAATAAATAAAAGATTGAAATATCTTATTCCCCGGAAATATATTAAAAGGTTTCTTTTATTCTTCTGCAGGGTATTCCCTGAGTATTCGGTATCTTGGTCCGGATGGAGTAAGTTCGCTGTACATCAAAAAGAATGATTTTGCCTTAAATTTTCCTATCTCGGTATCCCTGAACTCGTCAAGAAATGGTTTGAGATTGATTTTTCTTTTTACCCTTGCTATCGTAAGATGTGGAACAAAATTTTCTTCAGAAGCAAATAGTTCTGAAAGGGTTTCGTTGATTTTTTCTGCAAGTTCAGTCATTTCCGGACTTTTTGCACCCAGCCATACTACCTTAATATATCCCTCATTCGGGAATACCCCCGCCCCCTTTATCCTTACATTAAAAGGCTTGAATTTTATCTTGGAAAGAACCCCTTCTGTTTTTGAAAGTTTGTCCGGCTTAACATCCCCCAGAAATTTAAGAGTAAAATGGACTATCTTAGGATTGACTCTCACCACTCCGGGCATTTCAAGTTTTTTTGATATGTATATTATCTTCTTCTTTATGTCTTCAGGCACTTCTATGGATATGAACGTTCGGAGTTCCATAATCTTTATAAATAGGTAAAATTATTATAAACAGGTATGGATGATTTTAAAACTACTGAAGATATCCTAGTTCCAAAAAACCTTATTGACCAGGTGATAGGGCAGGATAAGTCAGTGGATATAATCAAAAAAGCGGCAAAGCAGAGAAGGAACGTTCTTTTAATGGGCCCCCCCGGAACCGGGAAATCTATGCTTGCGCAGGCAATGGCAGAGCTTATGCCTGTTGAAGAGCTTGAAGATGTTCTTGTTTATAAAAATCCAAAGAATGAAAATATGCCCATAATCCGTGTGGTGAAAACATATCCGACTGAAGATTATCTTAAGAAGCACCCATATTTTATGAAATATTATTCCAAACCCGAACTTGAGGCAGTTTCAAAATACAGCAAAACCAAGGAACATGAGAAAATTGCAGATACTCTTAAGCTTGGTCTTGGAAGAAGAATTGTTGAAACAAAAGAAAAAACAGAGAAAGCCGAGCAGATGAAATTAAATCCCCTTGTTATTATCGGCGCTCTTGCAGTAATACTTTTTGGAATAATCTTTTTTGCAGATGTTGATGAAAATGTAAAATGGCTTGTAATTGCAGCAGTATTCGGCCTTGGATTTCTTTACGTTATTTCAAATGCAACATCAGGACTTGCAAGAAAATTAAGTCCTTTTGAAACGGCAAAACCCAAATTAATAATAGACAATTCAAGAAAAAAACATGCTCCCTTTATTGATGCAACGGGCTCAAAGGCAGGTGCGCTGTTAGGGGATGTAAAACACGACCCGCTTCAGTCAGGGGGGCTTGGAACCCCGGCCCACACAAGGGTTGAAGGCGGAGCAGTACATTCGGCAAACAAAGGAGTTTTGTTTATAGATGAAATTGCCTCCCTTAAAATGAACTGGCAGCAGGAACTTCTTACCGCGATGCAGGAAAAGAAATATGCAATCACCGGCCAGAGCGAACATTCTTCAGGAGCACTCGTAAAAACACAGCCTGCGCCCACAGATTTTGTCCTTGTAGCTGCAGGAAACCTGCCGGACCTGAAGCAGATTCATCCCGCGCTCAGGTCAAGAATAAGAGGGGCAGGTTATGAAGTATATGTTGAAGACACAATGGACGTAAATGAAAAAAACAAAAACAAGCTTATCCAGTTTGTGGCTCAGGAAGTAAAAAAAGACAAAAAAATCCCTCATTTTACAAAAGAAGCAGTTGAAGAAATAATTGAAGAAACAAGGAGAAGGTCAGGAAGAAGAAATAAATTTACTCTTAATCTAAGGGAAATCGGCGGGCTTATACGGGCTGCGGGGGACATAGCAGAAGAAGCAGGAAAGAAATATGTGGAAAGGGAAGACCTGCTCAAGGCAAGAAAGGTTTTCAGCCCTCTTGAAATGCAGCTCGGAAAGAAGATTATAGATATGAAAAAAGAATACCAGCTCATTCTTAATGAAGGTGAAGAGGTGGGCAGGGTAAACGGGCTTGCAGTTCTCGGAGATTCGCAGGCAGGGCTTGTTCTTCCGATAGTTGCAGAAATAACTCCTGCATCTTCAAAAGAGGAAGGGAAAGTTATTGCAACCGGAAAACTCGGGACAATTGCAAAAGAAGCTGTTTCCAATGTTTCTGCAATAATAAAAAAATACATCGGAAAAGATATTTCCCAGAAAGATATCCACGTTCAGTTTCTCCAGACTTATGAGGGTGTTGAAGGTGATTCAGCATCAATCAGCATAGCGGTTGCGGTTATCTCCGCTCTCGAAGACATTCCCGTAAAGCAGTCGTTTGCAATGACTGGCTCGCTGGATGTGCGGGGGGAAGTTCTTCCCATCGGGGGAGTAAATGCAAAAATAGAAGCTGCAATAGAAAGCGGGATACATGAGGTAATTGTTCCTGAATCTAATTTCAAGGATATCTACCTCCCAAAAGAAAAGAAAGACAAGGTGAAAGTTCACAAGGTGAAAAACATAGTTGATGTTCTGTCCCATGTTTTTGAAGATTCAAAAAAGAAGGCCCTTCTTATTAAAAAGCTGAAAAAACAGTTCAAATAAATTCAGACATTTGCTTTTATGACTATCTGTTCACCTACTGATGAAACAGTGTCAAAAGATATCATCAGCCGTTTGTCAAATATGTTCTGGATTATTATCATTCCGTTCTTTCCGTCAACCCCTACAACCCTACCTATGAAGCTCCCGTAGTCATTTATCACTTCCTTCCCCTCCATCTTCATTGAAAGAAGCGAATTTGTTCTTAGGAATTTTACAACTTTCAGTGAAAGTGCAGCAGCCATAATTGAAACGACAATTACAAAGAGGAAATCTCCGAAGCTTACATATGGGGGTTCAAGATTTAGAATCCAGTCGCTTCCGACACGCAGGACAAGAGATATAAGCACGAATGCTATTCCGTACAGCGAATACGTTGTAATCTTAAAGTTTTTTCTTTCGCTTAATGCATCCATGCTTTTTCCTATCAAAGTTAAAAGCCCCGAAAGGAGAAGTATGGAAACAACGGGCTTCAGCATGTATGCCACTATTTTTTCGGTGCTCAATGAGAGGTCAAGAGCCCTTTCATATGAATAATATCCCACGATAAATGCTATTATAACCAAAAGAAAAGAGGATACATTCGCTATCCAGCTTGACCTTTCAAATGAAAAGTTGATGTCCTTTACAAAATCACCGAGTATTTCATCTATTCCGAACCCCTTCACCATTAGATATGCCCCTGCAATTATTCCGACAGGCTGCCATCCATAGCCGAGATAACTGAATGCTGAAAAAAGAAGGACAAGAAGCGCCGGTATGCCGAGTATAATCCTTGCATAATACGGATCCTTTAGTTTTTCAAGAATGACAAAATAAGTTCTTTCCAGTTCTTTCGCCTGCTTTACATAAACTATCTTTGAAGAGTCTATTTTTATTCTGGATTTAATTATTGGTATAATCTCTTCGTCAGCCGCACCGTCGGTTACAAGAATACAGGAAACTGCGCCCGTTTCTTTTACAAGCCTGTCCAGCTGGACGCTTATCTCCCTGTCTGCTTTGTATCCGAGACTTTTATGCCCGGTCAGGGTTGCAATTTCCAAATTTTTCTTTGTTTTCTTAATCTGGTCGTATGTTTTAACAGCATAAAAAAGCGCATTTGCATCTACGTCCTGAGGGTCAGCAAGGGCAAGTTTGGTTGCAGCTGTCAGATTAGCATCCCGCCCTATAATCGGACCGCTTACTCCTGCTTTTTCATAAATGTCGTTATCCCTGTCTATACAGAGGACAAGCAAAGGACTGACCATGGATTATAAAGCGAACCCAACCTATTTAAATATTTGTCAGCCAAAAGTTTCTATTAAACTTATGT
>JAFGQX010000073.1 GCA_016935455.1 Microcaldota archaeon | reverse complement strand
GCCTTAAGTGTCTTGGCCGTTGGTTTGGTTGTTGTTTTTATCTCAAGTTCCTTAATTTCTTTGAGGATACCATCTATTTTCGAAGCGTATTTTGTTAATTCATCATTACTGCAGACATTCAGCCATGCCTTCATATACAGGAGTCTTTTTTTGGTGATGTTTTTCTCTTTTTTGTATTCTGAATAAAGAATCGGATCCCAACTTTCAAATGCTTTTTCCTTGTTAGGAGTTAATGCAAGAGAACTATCGGATTGAAGGTCTTTTTTGAGAAGGGAATCTATCTTTTTACTCAGGTCTTCTTTTTTTATTAGTTTCTGGGCAGCAGGCATGGCATCAACCATAGGAATTTGGGAATTAAAAGTATTTAAAAGAAATGGGTTGGCTTTTACGCTCGGTGAAAGTATTATGCCTGCGGAAACAAGGCCGTAAACTATCCACCTTCTTAGTCTCCCGGGTTTTTTTTCAGCCCGTCTTCTAATCTTCCTTGCACTATCAGACATTAAGTGAAATATATAGGGGGATTAAAAATAAAATAGTTGCTTATGGCTTTGGAAATGGAGTAACTATGGTAAAAATGAAGGAAAAGAAAAAAAGTTACTGATTAGAAAGTAAAGGTATTATGGGGTTGTTCCTGCTCCACCCACAACATTTTCTTTTTTCTTCGTTTCTTCTTTAGTTCCCTCTTTTTCTTTGGTTTTTTCTTTCTTCAAGGTGGCTTTTGTCCAATCCTCCCAGTGTTTCTTAGTTTTCTTAGCTACTGGAAGTTTTGCTATCAACTGTCCTGCTCTTTTATTTCCTTGATCTGCATAATACTGGACCAACTGCCGGTATGTGTCATATCCTGGTTTTCCGTCAGCTTTTGCAACAATTTTTTTCTGGAGGTTTTTAATTGCCGCACTTGTTTTGTCCCCCCAGATGCCGTCAACCTTGAGTTTTTTTCCGCTGACAATCTTTGCATCAATCAGTTTATTGTAGATATACTGGAATTCCGCAAGGTCTTTTGAGTTGTACCCTATCCATGCTTTTGGCCCGTACTTCTGAAGATGTTTTGCCTGGACAAACAGATAATCTGAAACCATCTCTTTTTTGAAAAGGTTATCAAACTTCTCTTTTTCCTTTGCTGAAAGAGTATACTTTTTGGCTTTGGAGATTGCTTTTTCAAAGGCGATGTCAACTTCTTTTGAGGATAAAAAATCCGTAACCCCAGCCATAAATTCAGGAGTAACCTTAGCTGCATTAATTGCTTTTGGCAGACCTGCCATTACAGTTTTTTTCATAAATTTAGGATTAAGCATTTGGAACATATTTGCAACATCACGTGCCTGATCGATATCCCCTTTGGCCACCTCAGATACAACTGCATTTTCAACTGCTTTTTTAACAATTTCATTGCTGATTTTCCAATTTTGGGTTATCTCATATGCTTTTGAATATTTTCCTTCTTTCATGAACTCTTTGAAAGTCTGGATATTCTTTTTGTGGACAGTTTTTACAAACTTTTTGATTTTTACTCCGGGTTTTTCTTCCTTTTTCTTAGGAATCAATTTCTTTTTTTTTGTTTCTTCAGCTCCGATTACACCCATACAAACACCAAAAAGATAAGAAAGAAAAGATTTAAAAAGAAATAATAGACAAACCCCGGGCTTAGGACGGGTTTCCTAAAGCAAGAAAGCTACTTTTTGAGATACTTTCTCTTTTTTCTGGCTTCGAGGATTTTTGTAATCGGCAGATAATCCCCATTCAACTTTGTTTTGGCAATTTTAAGGAGATCCTCATCTTTTATTGCAGCATTTATTTCATCATCTCCAACCGTTTTATTAAGTGTCCTTTTTGCATCTATCTCCTGACATTTTTTAGTTGAATATGCATTACCAGGTAATTTTTTTGCAGTTATGAACTCAAGCATCTCTTTCAAAACATTCATTTCATAAGCTGCTTTGACAAAATCTTTTCCGAGCTGGTTCTCTAACTTTTGATAATTTATATCGTAAATCTCCGCCAGTTTTTTCGCTTTTGTTATCCATTTTTCCTCCGTTACTTTAGAGACTTTCTTATCTTTCTTAACCGGTGTAGATTCCAATTTTGTTTCTTTTTTGCTTTCATTATTAACTGCATCTGCAAGATTTTTTTCTTCATTGATTGAAGCTTTGTTGTAGATATCCATTGCCCAATCTGCACCCCATAGTAAAAAAACTGTTGCTGCTGCACCTACTGCTCCCCAAAAAAGAACTTTTTTTTCTTTTTTTGACTCTTTTAAGAATTTCCAGAGATCCCCTTTCTTGGACCATGCTGTTTTTGGGAGATTTTTAAGGAAATCCTTTATTTTTTTGGTGGGGACTTTTGCGATATTTTTATCAAACCAGTTTAAAAAGAACGACTGAGAAACAACCAGGCTTGGTTTCAGACCTTTTAAGCCTATAGCCCCTTTCTTGAGATACGTTGTCCTGAATATGCTTTTGCCCATGCTGTTCTGAAGGGCAAAAAGGTGGTCAATAATAAGCTTAGGCTCTTTCTTCAACCCCTCCAAAATGGATTTAGTCTGTTCTTTGGTAAACTGTTTGCTACTCTCCAAAGATTCAAAAAAGGATTCAAGACTGCTGTGTTTGTATGATTTGGAGCGTATAATTTCTATAAGGTTTTTTTTCTCTGAATCTGTAAGGGCCACAGAATCCCAGATAATCTTATTTAGATTTTTCATGGAAGACCTGGAAGCCCACTGGAACTTAAGGCTCCACACATATGACTGATATTTGAAAAGTTCCACCGTCAATGCTTCTTTTTTTGGGTAATCGCCAAGAACTTCAAGAACTTCGGGATTGTTGAACATCTTATTTATATTCCACTTGCTTACTTTTACTTTTCCAGGTTTTTTTTCTCCAAAAAGAGATTTGTAAAGTTCAGGTTTTTGCTTTTCTAAATATGCCATGAATTTCCAGTTTTCATACTTAAATGATTTGACAGGGATTTCCTGATATTTGCTTTTTGCATACAATGCTGCTGCTCCGCCGACTGCAAAAGTCTTCCAGTCTAAAAGTTTTGAAAAAATAGATTCTGATTTCTCTTTTTGAACCTGTTCGGACATGGTATCACAAAAAAATAAGAAAGTAAAAATTTAAAAATAGGATTAAAGCATTTCTTCCAAAGGTTTTATCTTCTTTTCAAGGATATTCTTGAAATTGCGCGGTTCAGAAGATAAATTTTCAAGTTCTGACGAATAAACAAGGGACGGGTATAAGCTCATATTTCTTGAAAGAATTGAAGCATTTTTAAGGAAATTTCTGCTCAGAATCATTGCATCAAAAAATTCAATATTTGAATGTACAAATGTAAATGAGGTAAATAAATTAAGCCCCATCAATAAAAGGTCATCTCCTTTCTTTTCATAATTAAGTGCTGAAAGTGATGAGAGCATCAGGAATTTATTCAGGTGCTGTTCTGAAAGCCCTTCAACATTAAAACCATAAACTTCATTGAACTTAATGAGATAACCTGATTTTTTATTCTGGTACTCTTCATTCTGCTCTATTTCGGTATAAAGTGCAAGCAATTTGTTTGACAATTCAGAATATGAATATTTGGAAAGTAAATCAGAAATAAGTGAAGTTTCACTCATTGAAAAGCTGTTTTTACCTCTTCCGAAATCTTGGGAATAATCTTCAAGGAATTTATCAACCTTTGAAGCCTTATTAATTATTTCAGAAATGTTAACCTTGAGATTTCCGTCCAGAATTTCCGCTGATAATAATGAAAATGAAGTGGAAGGACTTACACCTTTCTCTAAAGATTGTTTAACAAGTTTATGGGCAAAATCTACCAGGACCTGCTGTGAAGTTTTTCCTTTTAATTTCATCTTCCCAATTTTATCCTCCATCAGATACCAGAGAGCATCATATTCCCCAAAACCGATGCTGGACATCAGGTCTTTCAGGGTCTCCAGATATTTCTGGTACTGCTTCTGCTGATAAAGATCTTCAAGCTCAAACAAGGCAAGTTCATAGCCCACAAATGAAGAGAGATGAATTGCCGATGAAACTTTGGAAGAGAGCTTTATTTTGCTTAAATCGGGAATTTTTCCCTTAAATTGAGTGGTCTTCTTTGCTGATTTCCAGATATTTTTTACCTCATTAACAATTTCTGAAGACTTTTTGGAAGATATTTTCTGGCCGATGAGTTTCTGGACAAAAGCAGAATTTACTGATTCCCCACTCGTAAGGAGCTTCCAAACAATCTGGGTTTTCTCCCTTTGGGAAAGGAAAGTAAAATCTTCAAGAAGACTGTACATTTTGCCGACATTTTTTTCCTCAAATACAGTTTTAAGAAGTTTTTTTGCTTTTCCGCCTGCCTTTAATTTTTTGAGCGTTTTCCATGCCTGTTTCATCAAAAATTCATTTGAAATTTCCTCTGAAATCACCGGTTTTAAAGCCCCTGGTTTTTTCAGTAAAAACAGCTTCTCCTTTAATTTTCCTGAAAAACTTTTGCTTAAAATATTTTTTTCAGTAAGGAGCTTGGCTTCAAAAAGTTCTTTTGAATAAACTTTACAAACGGCATCTGCAGTTTCATCGGAAAGTTTTCCAAAAACATTCTTGAATTCTTTTTTAATCGCATCTTTTGTGATCAATTCTCCTTTGTAAATAAGCTCCCAAATTGCCTGGGCTTCTTTTTTTGTAAGTTTCCTGCCAAGGGCATCGGCAACTTTTGATTCGAATCCTGAAACCTGGAGGTACTTGACTGCTCTCAGGTTTTTCCCCAACATCCACTCTGGGAGCTTTTTAAGGGAAAGCTTCACAACTGCAGGCTTCAGAATATTATAAGGACCCACAAGATAGGTTTCAAAATAAACAAAATCTTTTGTTGTTTCCTTCCATACCTTGGAGGTTTTGGAGAGGGCAGTATCTATCTCCATTATGTCTCCGGATAAAACTTTGGCCCAGGAATTTCTTACATCCTCATCAAAAAATACTGAAAATGCAAGATTTATTCCGTATCCGGAAGGTTTAAACAGCCATGCAGGTGCTTCAGTCATTTTAATGAACTTGGATGTTTTCGCCCAGGAAGGATTCGCGAATTTTAATGCACCGCCTGCACCAATCACCAGGTAAGGAATCGTTTCCACAATATCCAAAGGAGATCTTTTACCTTCAATAACTTCAGGAATGATATATCCTAACCTGATTGCCGAGCCTGCAATAAGAGTATATGAAGCTGCAATATTCATAACTTTGGTGGCCTGTGCAAAAGCGCCTTTTCCTGCAAAAGCACCTGCTCCAAAACGCAGAAACATAGTATCAAAAAGACCCCGCATTAGTTTTTCGTCTGCATCAAAAGAAGTGTTTAATTTTGAAACATAGCTCTGAAATTCTGAAGGGGTCATTCCGTAAACATTGCCCACGTCAATCATTGCTTCGGCAACAAAACTGAGGCCTACAAGGCCGACAATTATTGAACCGGTTTCAAAACCGACTTTTGCACCGGGGACCGCATAGGTTCCGTATGGGGGGATAAACGCCCCGACTAATCCACCCACGGCAGTAGTGGTACCCACTATCGCAAGAGCATTATCGGATACCCACAGCCTTGCCTTTTCAAAAGCAGTTATTGAATCAAGCTGGTCTTTTACTGCTTTCTCTATTGCAGTTCCTGCAATTGCTTCCTCAGTATAATCAAATATCAGAGATTTCAGATATTTATGGCTGTCTACCAACAAGGCAGGTTTTAGGGGGGCCTCTTCATTAGTCTGGAAAACATTTGATTCTACAAATAAAACCAAATCTTCAAAATCCTCACTTAAAATGGCTGTGTTAATGGAGTTTTTCAATTCTTCTGCCTTTGATTCAAGAAGTTCAATCTCTTGTTTAAGGTCAATAGTTATATTTTTATCAGTTATTTCAATTTTATAAGGAAGATTAATGCCTGATTTTTCTGCTGAAAACTGGACCGAGTCCATAAACCCCTTCAGAGATTTGATATCTGATTCTATCGCATAAATGTAATAAATTGCATCCAAAACAGCTTCGCGTGTTTGTTCATTTTTCTTGTTTTTTTGTGCAAATGCATTAAGCTTGTTTAAACCTCCGTCGCCCAAAAGAAGTTTTGCATAGTTCTCCCTTAAGGGAAAAATAACTTTGTCCAAATATTCCTCATTTCTGTAATTAAATTTGCCTGTTTTAACATCCAGCGAATGGGCCTGGTCTATTGAAGAAGAAACCATAAGCTGAAGACTGGAAACCCCAGTTGCAATATCTTTTCCTACTTTTGTATCGGCATAATTTACAGTTCCATTAACAATCTCCAGATCCTTCTCAGGATTATATGTATTTCTAAGACTCTCAAGATAAACCGAAACACTTTCACCCGCCGGTATATTCTTCAGTAAGGGCGTTGACAATGATTCATAATATTTTTTTCTGTAAGGCTGGGAAGGGTGAAGCATAAAAAAATCTTCATATGACCATTTAAGGGGTTCAGAAGTCAAAAATGCAGGTGGCTTTCTAAGCGTCCCTTTATAAAGAGCATAAATCTCTTCCTGAACCTTTGGCGAATATTCATAAGTATATGTACCTGCTCCGGCAATAAGATCCCCTTTGCATCCCGGTGAGCCTTGGATACATAATGAACCGTCCTTTTTTCTGAGGACCGCTTGAGGTATCTTTTTAAGAATTTTAAACACTGCCGGAAATTTCTGGTCTGTGAGGTACTGGTGTTCCGAAGCAATAAGAACTGACATATCCTTCAGCAGATTTATCTGGTTCTCAGCAAACTCTGCTTTTTTGTAGGTTTCAAGAAGCTCGGCGAGCGGCTCGTTTACATAATTTTGAAGGCTTAGAAAACATTCTGAAAGAACAAGTTTGTTGAATAAAACTTCGGCATCAACCATACTGCCTTTGCTGACAAGTTCTAGAAGAGATGCGAAAGTAGTTTTATCCAGAAAATTAAGTTGTGATAAATGTTCGCCAATTTTTTTTGAATCGCTTTTTTTGAAGAGGTTTTTTGCTTTTTTAATATCTGGATATTTGATTTCGGTTTTAAATAATCCATTATAAATAAAGGAGTAAATATCTTTTTCAAGCTCGGAAGTTTTGTTCTCATAGTAATCTGGACTTTTGAAGTTTTTTTTCTGTTCATTGCTTAAAGACTTGAGAAACTTGACCGCATCTTTTTTGTCTCCTTTTTTTAGTTTTTCTGCCGTGATAAATGCATCTTTTGCAGTTTTAAGATTTTTTTCAGCTTTATCTTTTCTCTTTGATATCTCTTTGAATGCCTTATCTGATTTGGAAACCAGAGATAACTCCGCATTCTCTCCAAATTTCTGTTTCTGGAGAGTTTTAAGAATGGATACTGCCTCGGAGGAGAATTCCTGTTCAGAAACCACTTTGCCTCCAATAGCCTCTCCGAAAGAATATACAAACAAACTTGAGTTTTTTACTGAATCAAAAAGCTGGTCTTTGAAATATTCAAAAAACGGGAGGAACCCGGCTTCTTTTTCAAAAGAAGTTTTAATGTAATTTGAAGAGTCCACAAGGGTTGACTGGAATTTACCTGTCTTCTTTGAAGAAAGCAGATTCTGCATCTCGGATTCAAAAACAGGAGAGGAAGAGTCAAGTTTGCTTAATTTTTTAAAGAGTAATTCACCATCCTGAATCCCTTTTTTTATAAGATTCTGATGCTTCTTTGAATCCGGTATTTTCTCGATGATGCCGAGATTTGAATTCAGAATCTCAAGGTTCACAATAACGGAAACCAATGCATTGAATTTTGCCAAAAGATTTGAAGACTGGATTAAAGAAAAGGACTCCCCGGCAAGGGAAAAACATTTAACCGGTATTTTGCCCGAAACAATGTCATCCATCCTGCCTAAAGAATCAATAAACATTTCATTTAAAAATGAGTAGAGAAGATTGCATTCCGAATAAGAACTTTCGTATTTTTCAGATTTTGACTTTGAAACTGAGTCCCATGCCTTAAAAGAGGAAGATGCGGAGTCAAAAAGAGGGTAAAAGGATGAAAAAAGAGATTCGAAAACCTGAAGTTTTGCAAATCTTTCTGTATCGGGGTTTTTGGAATTTTTAAGATACATATTCTCTACATTCTTGAGTATCAGCAGAAGTTTTTTTTCCAGGTTGGAAAGTTTTCCTTTTTTCTCAAGAAGACCAGTAAACTCTTTTATTTCCCCACGGCGTTTTTTTGAAAATTCTTTAATCTCCTGAAGGGATTTTTTTTCTGTTTTTTTGATTACTGCCTGGGGCATATAGATAATTTTGCGTCGTTTAATACTTTTATACTTTTCGTAATGCAATAGATATGGATGTTGGAACAGCTTCAGAGTGCAGCAGCACATATAAGGGAAATGAATGAAAAAACAAGGGGCACTGCAAAGAATCTCAGAAACAGCAGTATGATTTTTCCGCAGGCAATGGAAAGGGACCTGATTAAAAAAGTGGAGAAAAAAGAGATAAACAAAAGAATAGCCGCTGTGGATGGAGGCCTGCTTTTTCAGGAAATGCACGGTGTGGATTTGGTCGTGGGAAAGGCCGCTGCAGCCGAGTTTGTTTACAAGGAAGGAAAACTCTCGGAATACAGGCATTATCCGGACCCGTTCCCGAAACCTTCATACGCAATAGAAACAGGGCTTGATGAGATGGAATCAAATTCCTTCAGGAGCCTGTTCAGGCTTTCTCTGGAAATAGACTGCGCGGTGGGAACGGCGGAAGAGCTTAAGCCGGACGTGATATTCCTTGACGGTTCAATTGTCCCTCTCCCTTCAGACAAGCCTCAGGAGGGTTCCTCAGTATACTCAAAATATCTTGAAGTTCTGGAGAAATATAAAAAACTGTATAAAAAATGCGAAGAAGAAAACATCATTCTTGCAGGGATTATAAAGGACTCAAGGGGGAGGAGGTTTCTTGATTCAATAAAATCAGCAGTCCCGGTAAAATCATCGGATACTGTTTTTTTGAACCATCTTCTTGAGAAAGGGGAACGCACGTTTGCAGTAAAGTATACTGAAAACAGCAGCAGGCATCCGGTAATGCGGGACCTGAAGGAATGGGGGGACAAAATCGCAGTTTTATATATTAAGTCAGTTGAAGAAGACAAGCCTTTAAGGGTGGAATTCCTTTCAAGCAATGTGCAGTATGATGAAATGGCTTCGCTGGTTTACACTCTTTCTTCAATAAACAAAACCTACGGGTATCCGGCAGTATTAATAGAGGCTGATTTGAGGGCGATGATGGACCCGAAGGAAATGGAAAGAATGCAGAAGACGCTTCAGATGCTTTATTCTTCAGATTTCAGGCCTCTGAGAAGAAATAACAGGCCTTTTAGATAGTTTTATAAAAACAAGAAATCTTAAGATATTGAAATCCATGACCGGCAAAATAGAAAATTACATACTTGGGGAACTGGAAAAAAAGAAAGGACTTATCTTCACTGTGATTGACCCGGATGATTATGAAAAAGTGGAAGATGCAGTTGGAACTGCAAAGAATTCAAATGAAGCCGGAGTGGATGCTATTCTGATAGGCGGAAGTACACTCAGTTCTCAGGAAAGGCTGGACACTGTTGCCAAGGGAATAAAAGAGAATGTAAATATCCCGGTAATATTGTTCCCGGGAAATGTAAGCTGGATTACAAAATATGCGGATGCACTTTATTTTATGAGTCTGTTAAATTCCACAAAAACCTACTGGCTGAGCGGGGCGCAGTCAAAAGGCGCGCCGGTTGTTAAAAAAGTGGGCATCGAACCTCTGCCCCTCGCATATCTGGTTGTGGAGCCGGGAGGGACTGTAGGAAAAGTGGCTGAAGTGAACCTAATCAAAAGAAATGAAACGGGAAGGGCTGCAGATTATGCTCTCGCAGCGCAGTATATGGGTTTCAGGTTTGTATTGACAGATACCGGAAGCAATCCAAAAGAAGGACATGTTCCAATTGAAATCGTAAGGACTGTGTCCGAAGTTATTGATGTTCCTTATATTGTTGCAGGAGGAATAAAAACTCCAAAAGAGGCAGAATCCATTATTAAAAACGGCGGAGACATCATCCAGGTGGGAACTGCATTTGAAGAAGGAAAGGGTTCTGTTGAGAGAATAAAGAAAATGGTTGAAGGAGTAAGGGAAGGAGGTAGAAAACGTGAATAAAGAATTTATTGAATTTTTGGCTGGGAATGGGGCAGTTAAATTCGGGGATTTTACACTTAAAAGCGGAAGGAAATCACCTTATTTTATATCCACCGGTGTTTTATGCGACGGAAAAACATCTTATGAACTGGGAAAATTTTTTGCACAGAAGATAAAGGAGGTTTACGGTGAAGGGGTGGATGCGGTTTACGGTCCTGCATACAAGGGAATTCCTCTTGCAGTATCTGCATCAATTGCATTAAACAAAGAATTTGAAATTAATAAGGGCTGGATATTTGACAGGAAGGAAGCAAAAGCCCACGGAGACAAGGGTGAATTTGTAGGTACAAAACTTGACCCTGGTTCCAAAGTCATTATAGTTGACGATGTGTTTACTACCGGCGGAACCAAAGTTGAGGCAATCAAAAAAATTGAAGAATCCCTTGAATGCAAGGTTGTAGGAATTATAATTGCTGTGGACAGGCAGGAACGTGGTGCTGGGAAGAATTCAATTGAAGAATTTACCGAGCAGACGGGGGTGAAGGTGCATTCAGTTACAAACATAACTGATGTTTTTGAATATCTAAAAGAGAACGCAGTTAAGGGGAAGATTTATGTTGAATCTGAAGTTTATGATGCTTTCCTTAAATACCGAGAAGAATACGGGGCATAAACCTAAATTAACTATCAAATATAGCCAATAAAGTGAAAGGGCCAAATCTCTGTGTGATGTGCAAAGGAACAAAAAAACTGTGCGGACTCAGTTCATGTCCCCTCTTAAAAAAAATTAGAACCGCCCAGAGATTAAAATCAGATATAAAACAGGAAATATTCGGTCCTTCAAGAGAGATATTTGTGGGAAGCTACGGATATCCCAATCTTTCTGCAGGTCCGCTGGTTTCATCTTCGGAGAAACCTTTTTCGCCTAAAGAAATGTACGGAATGGAGTATGACAAAATAATAGAGCACAGGTCAATATTATTAAGGGGAAAAAGGTTTTATTCTGCGGGGAAAAGAATTGAAGAGAACATGCAGGATGTTGCTTTGAGCATAAAGCCGGTGAATGTTGAAGTGGGCTTTTCAAAAAAGCCGTTTATGAATATGAATTTTTCCTCCATCGTTGAACCGATGGGGCCTTCGGCGCCGATGAAAAAATACCGGCTTGCGGACAACCCAAAGATTCCCAAAAGAGTGGACACTCTTGTTGATGAAAACTTAAAGGCTGCTGAAACAATAAAGGAACTTTCCGTCCACGGGTTTGACAATTATTATTTGATAAAACTGATGAGTGCTGGGGTGCTGGGAACAAAAAAAAGAAAGCGGATTGTCCCTACACGGTGGAGCATTACCGCCCTTGACGATACGCTTGCAAAGCAGATGATGGAGAAAATAAGGGAGTTTGAATGGATAAACAGGATATATTATTTTCACAACAGTTTTCTGCATAATAATTATCATATTCTGGTCATTCCGGGGGCGTGGGAATTTGAGAATTTTGAAGCGTGGGCACCTAAAACTATATGGGCCGGAGGAGCAAAGAAAGCAGTTATCACTGAAGAATTTGAGTCTTTTGAAGGAAGGAGCAAATATGCGGACAAACAGGCCGGCGGATATTATGCATCCAGAATTGCAGTGGTGGAATATCTAGTAAGAATTAAAAGGCAGGCGCGGGTTCTGGTGATAAGAGAGATTGATGGAGGTTATGCCGTTCCAGTAGGTGTTTTTCAGGTAAGGGAAGGGGTAAGGCATGCTTTTGCAAAAAAGCCGGCTAAATTTTCTACTGTGGATGAAGCGCTGGAATTTATAGGTGGAAAACTTTCCAACCATTTAGATGAATACAAAAAACAGAGCAGGATGCTGCAGCAGAGAAGAATCAGCGATTTTTTATTTTAAAATAAAATGCCACGAGTCGGATTTCCACTCCCGAGAAATACCTCAGGATTTTGGAGACCCGTTTTGTCCTTTTAAAACAATCATCAAAACGGGCTTTGAACCAACAACACCTCGGTTTCTGACTTAATAGTCTTCAGCTTCACCGATTCTTTCAGAAAGGGAAAAAATCTCGAGTGCTCTCCCGAGTTGAGCTACCGTGGCATTAAATACAATATCACTTTGGAATAACCAAAGTAATGTCATACTAAGATGTATCAAAACATTCTAAAATACTTATGATTTTCCTAGTTTTATAAGGGTTACTAGAACCAATTTCTTTATGCCATTTGAAAATCATTTTTGGGCCATTTAAAGATAATTTATAGATTCTGCTAAATAATCGAATATGTGCTCTAAAACCAGATTTAATTAGTATTTCATAAACATCAAAAATCATGGTTTTATTTGTATTTGTAATTTCTATAGATGGGTATTTAAGAAATCCCGGTTTATTAGTTGAAAAAACAGAACCGTCAGTATCAAATAAACCACGTATAAATGCAGTAGATAAATCTCTTGAATTCAAAAAACAACTGGGAATCCCCATCTTTCTTTTTGCAATTCCTTTAGGAATTCCGATTACTTCTGTTAAAAAAATAAAAAATGACTTAGAATAAATAGAAAGTCTAAGTCCTCGGCCTCTAATTCGGTAATATGGCTTTAAACATAACTTTCTTTTGATAAAAGAATATAATTTTTCAAAATATTCTTTATCAT
>JAFGQX010000072.1 GCA_016935455.1 Microcaldota archaeon | reverse complement strand
CAGTAAGAAAACCGTAGTCATAAATTCCGCTTTCAAGAATCATTTTGTGGATGGGGGTAGCCGCAGTAAAAACCCCGCTGTCAATTGAATCAGTTATAACTCTTACTGTTGAACCCAGTAGGATAAAGCTCAGCACCCCATATGCAAACTGCTCATTAATTTTAATCCGGTATTTTTTGAATGCTGTATAGAGTATGTACAATACTGCAAGCGCTATCCCGGCATAAACAAGGGTATTTACCAGATTATACCCCTCATAGTTCATCACCGGCTTCACAAAATATTTATATAGAAAGTCCTCCATGCTATAACCGTTATGTACAAATCCGGAAAGAAATTTATTAAAAGAGTTGTTCTTGACTCAATTGCCAGGCTGGTCGATGAATCTGCAAAGATATATCACACAGATAAAAAACTCAGCAGAAGATATATGGAAATTGCATGGAAAATGGTGATGAGATATAAAGCAAAGCTTCCTGATGGGCTGAAGAAAAAGTTCTGCAGGAAATGCCTTTCTCCATCCATCCTTGGAGAAACATCAGAAATTAAAAGCGGTTTTTACCACTGCCTCGTATGCGGATACAGAAGAAAACTTAAACAGTAATTATATATAGGTATTTGTACAACTTATTTTTATGGATTTTTACAAATTAGCTGAGCCCCAGATTAAGAAAGTTGAAGAACGGATTGACAGCTATCTGGAAAAAGAAGAGAATTATATGTATCCTCTCCTTCAGGAGTATATCAGAAGAGGCGGAAAAAGGATAAGGCCCGTCCTTGTTTTTCTTTCCACAGGTGCAGTTGGAGGGAGTATGAGCAAATCAGTAGACCCTGCCGCATTTATAGAGTTGTTCCATAACTTTACCCTTGTCCACGACGATATAGAAGACAGCTCCCAGCTCAGAAGAGGCCTGCCCACGATGCACATAAGCCACGGAATTCCCATTGCAATAAATGCCGGAGACGCGCTGTATACCCTTGCCTGGAATTTCTTTTTTGATATTAAATGGGAGAATCCGCTTGAAGCCGGAAAACTTTTTTCAAAAACATTTAAGCGGGTGGTTGACGGACAGGCGATGGAACTTTACTGGTATGAAAAAAAAATAACAGATATCACTGAAGACGACTACTTTAAAATGATAGCCGGAAAAACAGGTTCTTTGATTTCCTGCTCCTGCGAACTCGGCCCCTTTCTCTCCCAGAATGAAAGTTTAAGAAGCGCCCTTGCCGATTTCGGAATGAACATAGGAATTGCATTCCAGATACAGGATGATGTGCTTAATCTCACCGGCAAGGAAGAAAAATACAAAAAAGAAATAGGCGGGGACATAACCGAAGGAAAAAGAACGCTTATGCTTACTTATGCAGTTGATAATCTTTCTGAAAAAGAAGGTTCGGAACTGAAAAAAATTATCCTTTCAAACACAAGAGAAAAAAGCGGGATTAACCGTGCAATCTCGTTAATTACTGATTCTGGTGCCGTAGGATATGCCTCAAAGAAGGCGCAGGCACTGGTAAATGATGCAAAAGCAGAGCTGGAAGAGCTTGAAGATTCTGAATACAAATCCGCACTTTTGGAAGTTGCGGATTTCTTCGTAAAGAGGGAACACTAAAAGTTAAAATTTAAAAATAGAAAGGACGAAATTATGATTATGAAGGCGATCAAGGTACTCCTGCTATTAGTGTTGCTCTCAGCACTTTGTTATTCATTTAATGTAGACAAATATCTGTATCCGGATGAAAATCTGACTGATGTTACAGAAACTAAGTTTACTGTTAATGATGCGGATTATACTCTTATAGAAATAAACAGCGAAAAGACCTTTCTCCTTAAAGGGGGAGAGCTTGTCCTTGATGTAGATGAAATTGAGTCTGCAATGCATGACCAGTACAAACTTCAGTATTATCCTTCCGATAAGGATATAGAGGAAGTGAGAAACCTCCTCTTTGACTTTAATGAGAGCAGGCATGACGAGGGAATGACATTCCGGGGAACCAAAGAAGAAAACGCATGCTGGTACTGCCTTTTCTTGAATATTTTTCCCTGCTATGATGAGGAAACATGCAAAAAAGCAGCAGCAGTGTTCTGTATGACTTATGCAGAAGGACAGGCGTGCAGCAGTTATGAACAGTTTTATGAGCCAATAAAAGACTTCTCATATGCGCACAATGACCTTGAAGAAATTATGTCCACTTCATTTTACAAGCTTGATAATATGGATGAGGAGAACACATACGAAACCCTTATCTATATACAGGAATCAATACCCACAATAAAGACCTCAGTTACCCTGATTGAAGGTTCAATCTTCAGGATTCCGGAATCCATAACCGAGTGCCCCACCTGCTACGGTGTATGCCCCCGTATGGACCTTGACAAGGAGCAGTCCATTCCGGCGCTTGAAACCAAACTTTCCACCCTTCTTACCAAAATGGGCCCCTTTGCAGAGTATGTTTCAATATCCGGCAGCATTATGAACAACACTGAAACAAGACTGGACTACCTTCAGAAGACAACTGAGAGAGACCTTTATTTAATAAAATTTGGGCCCCTTGAAAAGAGAGGAATGACTGCGATGTACGAGGCAAACCAGTCCCTTTCCAACATCTATAATTCAAGCCTTGCAAGCACCCTTAATTCGTTCACAAATCTTCACAATGACATTAACCAGTCCCTGACTGACCTTAATTTCACTGATATGGACTACAAACTGGCACAGTATAATCTGATTCTTACAAAGCTTGAGAACCAGACCAGTTCAACAAATGAGCTTTACGGAGAGATAGAAACAATACAGGACCAAGCCGAACTGATTGTATTTATGCTTGATGCAAGAGACCTTGAAGGGGACCTTGCGGACGAATATGAAGAGTTAAAACAGAAAAAGGTTGAACTGGATTACAATCTTTCTTCTACAAACAAGGCTGCTTCAGTAAGCGATATTAAAGATTCTTACCAAGAACTTCTTTCCTCATTCACGGCATTAAAAGAAAAACAGGATGAAAATCTTGTTCTTGACAAACTGCGTTCATTCGGAAGAAAGGTTAATTCTAATCTTGACGAACTAATAGAGTCCGCTTATCCGCTGACAGAAAGCGAAAAACAGGAATATGCAAACCAGTTCCCGCTTTACATATCAATAATTAACCTTCTTGCAATTTCCTCTTTAGGTATAATTCTTTACCTTATATCCATAAGCAATTTAAGGCTCAGAACTAAGCAGATGGTTCTTTTGAGAACTCTTGCACTGTTCCTCTTCCTCTGCGTGGGGATAGTTTTCTCAGTAGGATTTTATTTTTACCTTGACAAGACAACAAACTCTGCAGATTTCCAGGAATTTGCAATAGCCCTTTCAGATGACAATTCAACTGCGATAATTCTTGATGAAAGCGGTCCTGCTTCATCCTATGATTATATGAAGGGATGTGCGGCTGAGCTTAAGTCAGTGCTTGAAGAGTACAACAAAACGGTTGATATAGTTGAAGTAAATTCATTATGTTCTGTGAACGGCGTGGCATATCAGGGTATGAGCAAAACTGAATGTATAAACAGTGTTGACTCCCCCTCATTTATGTTCAAGTATTCCTCTGACGACAAAAATCCGGATGTGTCGGCAATATTCCTCACCCAGATGACACTTTACGGAGACGAGGTTTATTATTCAAAATGCAATATAGCATCAGTAATGAAGGTGGCTGAACTTGAAGGATAATCTTTTGTTTATAGGAATTGTGGTTTTACTGGTTGCAGTAATCGGCGTCTGGTACAGCGGTATCGATTTGTTTCCGCCCCAGAACAACGACGGCACTAATCAGTCTGCGGATTTAGGTTCCAAGGAGGATTTCCAGAATTATGTCCTTTCTTCAGAGAAAGTGTATATCGTGATGGACATAAGGGATGCTTCGGACAATGAAACTGCAGTGAAAATAATGCAGTGCGGGATTGACTATGCCGGGAGCCAGGGCCTTTCCCCAAAACAAAAGGAGATATACTCCTTTGACGGGGACGGATGCTACTCCTCTGCGACGGGAAATATGAGAACTATTGAGGAATGTGCCGATGAATTTCAGAGTGGACCGACATTTTATATAGTTGAAGGGGATTCAACAGAATTCTCAAAAGAATTTGCATGGGTCGGCGTCAACCAGTCATACGATGGAGAATGCAACGTTTTTCTCTATTAATTTTTTCTATTTATATCTTAAAAATGCACCTATTCCCCCGAAGCCCTGCAGAAACTGATTTCCTTCAACAGTATTTGTGGATATGATATGAACCTTCATTCCTTTTTCCTGCGCAAACTCTACAAAGTAGTCAATAAGAGGTTCCTCCTCAAGCTTTACCCCAAGACCGCATGAACTGCATTTTTCTTCAAGGGATTCGTTTTCCCGGATATAAAACACCTTTTCTTCGGAGCATCCTTCGCACTGGTAACCTACTCTTTTGTATTCCAGGCCTTCAGATACAAGAATTTCAGAAGCCTGTCCGCTGGTTATCGCATCTTCAACTGGTTTTATTCCATATGTTGCAAGCCCGTCTTTTACAACCTCTTTTATGAATCTTTCTACAATTATTTTTTCTTTCACTGCTTCCTGCTCTGCAAGTATGTCCTCGCTTTTTGCAAGGACTTCCCTGATGCCGTATTCATCCGTGTATCCCGTATCCACAACTCCGAGTATTTTAATCTGATAATTAAACGGCTTGGCCTTGTAAAAGAATTCTTTTGTCGGTCCCGGACCGCCGATAATAATTCCCTTTAATCCCTTTCCAAGAAAGTGGGCATCAATTGCTTCCCCCACCCTTTTGTAATATTTTTCTATGCTCTCCTCAATAAGCCTCTGGTACCTTGCAGCTGACTGTCCGCCCTTTCGTATCTTTGCATGGGCGGTTGAATGAAGTTTCTTAACCACATCTATACTGGTTCCCTTTACGATTGCCAGTATTGCATCTCTTCCGTCCAGAACAACTACACCGTATGAATCTTTGGCCTCCATCATCTGTTCTAGAGGTTCAAGAAAAAATCTTGAATCGCACCTGTAAATGTTCATTTTAATCGGAAAAGGTGGTTCAAAATAAAACAGTTCAATATCTATTTTTGAAGGATTGTCTGAAATATTTCCGCAGAAAACAACCATTCCGTTCTCAGGTGTTTTTCTGTAAAGCTTAAGATGATTAATTATTCTCTCAAGAGCTCCGGTTACATTTGTCCGCGTGCTTTTGGATTTTATGTTTGATGCCTGGCTGAGTTCTCCCCTAAGTTTGTTTGTTGTTTCATGTATAGGGTAGCCTACAGGGATATAAACCGAGATGAGTTCGGTTCCGCTTCCTCTGTGTTTTGAAAGCTGTTTTACCAGCTTTTTGAATTTATAATCTATTTCACTGGCCATTTTCAAACACGGTTTCCACTCGTCCATCTTCTAAATAATATTTCATTCCGAGTATCCGGAGTTCTCCTTTTTCCAAGGCATTTTTAACAGTTGAACTTTCTTTTTTTATTTCTTCAGCAACACACCGCATATTTTCCAGAACAGACTCTTCAATATTTCCTTCTTTTACTGCAGGTTTAATTTTCTCCATTATATAATCAATGTAGTTTCCCTCTTTCTTTCCCCCGCATGTGCATGTAGCGGTAACTGCACCGCATCTGCTGTGTCCGAGGATTATAAGCAGAGGCGTGTGAAGATGTCCTACTCCGTATTCTATGCTTCCAATAACTGCCCTGTCAAGTATATTTCCTGCAACCCTGATTATGAAAAGTTCTCCGGGAGCCTTGTCAAATATGTATTCCGGGACAACTCTTGAATCACTGCAGGTTATTACTGTTGCAAATGGTTTCTGCCCTTCAAGAAGCCCGTTTCTTATTGTTTTCCATTCCCTTTCCTTAAGCTTTCCTTCCACGTACCTTCTGTTTCCCTCAAAAAGCCTGTTCTTTAACTCTTCTTTCATTTTTTCACCAGTAGAATCTTTAATTTATAAGATTGTATTTAAAAGATTAATATCCCCCCTTTATTTAAAAATATTTATATTCAGTAGATAGAACCAAGTTCCATTAATATTTTAAAAGAAAAAATCCAACTTTATGTGATAGTTATGTGCGGTATTGTAGGATATATAGGAAAGAGCAATGCATCAGAAATCCTGACAGAAGGCCTTAAAAGGCTTGAATACCGCGGCTATGATTCTGTGGGCATTGCAGTTTTAAATAACAATTCAATTGATTTGAGAAAAGAAAAGGGAATGTTCAATGAGGTTTCTTCTTCTCTTAATTTTGTTTCTGCAGAGGGGAATGCCGGGATAGGCCACACAAGATGGGCAACACATGGTGTCCCCTGCAAAAGAAATGCACACCCCCATTCCACCCCAGAAGGGGATGTAGTCCTTGTCCACAACGGCGTGATTGAAAATTTTTCTGAGTTAAAACAGGAGCTTATTTCCAAAGGACACACATTTGAATCCGATACGGATACGGAGGTAATCGCCCATTTAATCTCAGAAAATATGAAGTCAAATTCAGATACGCTGGACGCATTTATAAAGTCCCTTAAGCAGCTTTCCGGCTCCTACGCGATAGTTGCACTGCTTAAAAAAGAAAATAAGCTTTATGTTGCAAAGAAAAACAGCCCTTTGGTTTTGGGTCTGGGTGAAAATGAATATTTCTGTGCATCGGACATCCCTGCAATGATTGGAAAAACAAAAACATTTTTGCCTATGAAAGACGGCGAAATTGCAGTTCTTTCGGGAGAAGGAGTTCTTCTGATGGATATGGACAAAAACGGGGTTAAAAAGGAAACAATTGAAGTTGACTGGGACATAGAAAAAGCTGAAAAAGGGGGGTATCCCCACTTTATGCTCAAGGAAATAATGGAGCAGGAGCATTCAGTTCAGGATTCTCTTTCCGCAGATGTTTCATCCGCACTGGAACTGTTAAACAAACATGAGAAGATAGATATTATTGCCTGCGGAACCTCATACCACGCAGGATTAATTTTCAAATACCTTCTTGAAACCCGGCTTAAAAAGAAAGCAGATGTAATAATTGCTTCAGAATATTCCTATTCTGCATCACCGGATTCGGAGACGCTTGTTTTTGCAATTTCGCAGTCCGGAGAAACAGCAGATGTTATTCAGTCTTTGAAGTTTGCAAAAGAAAAAGGAGCGAAATCTATTGCACTAACCAACATCGTTGGAAGTTCAATCACAAGAATGGCAGACAAAACTATCTTTATGAATGCGGGACCTGAGATTGGTGTTGCCGCGACAAAGACATTTACCTCCCAGCTTGCAGTAATTTACAAGCTTGTTTTCCCAGAAAGAGACCTTTCCATAATCAAAAAAATAATTGCCGAATCTCTTAAAAATAAGGAAAAAATAAAAGAATATGCGGAGAATATGCTCAATAAAAACAGCATCTTTTTTATCGGAAGAGGTCTTTCCTATCCCATTGCAAGGGAAGGGGCCCTTAAATTAAAAGAGATTTCTTATCTTCACGCGGAAGCATATCCAGGGGGGGAGCTAAAGCACGGTCCTTTAAGCCTTATTGAGGAAGGAGTTCCCGTTGTTGTTCTTTCCCCAAATGACAATACTGCAGGAAAAATGATGGGAAATTTAAAGGAAGTGTCTGCAAGAGGAGCTTATTCAGTTGTTCTTACTGACAATAAACAAATTGAAGGTCAGGCAAGTGCTTCCATCCCGGTTGTTTCCGTGGATGACCCTCTCTTGTATCCATTTTCTCTAATAATCCCCCTCCAGTTCCTTTCTTATTATGTAAGCACAATGAGGGGTTTGGACCCGGACAAGCCCAGAAACCTTGCAAAATCAGTTACAGTGGAATAGGCTTTATCTCTTCTTTTTCCATATGAGGAAATAAGCTCCTGTAGCTGCCACAATAAGAACTACAATCCCTCCGACAATATAAAGTGTAATATCCTCATTAACAGTGATACTTATTTTTTTATCTGCATACCCTGTTTTTGAAAATGTTATCTCGACCTTTCCTGCAGATTTTGCATCAAGGCTTATACTCCCGCTTCCCTTATACGTTTTTCCTTCAATTGTATAGCTGAAATCCTTTACCGTTTCCCCAAGGTCATTTTCCACTTCAATTTCTATTGTTTCCCCTTTGTTTACAGATTTTGGGTATTCCAGTACAAACTCAGGTTTTGGAAGGTCCGCATTCCTGACCACATCAATCTTGTTCGGCACACCCTCCACACCCGCGGAATCAACCACCCTGCATTCTATTGAGACGGGGCCGAAAGCGAGTTCATTGGGGTCAAATAGATAAGAGTATTCTCCTGCTTCAAGTTCAACCCTTTCCCATATTCCTTCATTGAATCTTATTTCAACAGATGGATTTGCATAAACCGAAAATGCGCGTCCCTTTACCTCAACTTCAGTATATCCTATCTGGTCCCCGAATTCTGGGGAATCAATCATGCATCCCCTTTCAGTTGAAAGGGAATATACATAACCGTCGTAGGATGAAAGATAAATCCTGTTTTGATAAATCAGAGGCGTCTGAAGCGAACCTGTAGTCTGGTACCCCCAGATTCTTTCCCCGTTTAATTTATTGAATGCATATGCTTTTCCGTCACTGCTTCCCACAAGGACAACATTATTATTCCCAAGAGTCCCTTCCGCGGGCTTTGTAAAGAATCCACCGCGTCCTCCTCCTTTCCATACTGAATTTCCATTTCCCGCATCAAGGGAATAAATGTAGCCGTCATTTGTTGCAACATATATTTTTCCCCCTGAAATAAGAGCTCCTGAACTTACAGCCCCCTCGAGGTTGGATATCCATTTTTCCTTTCCGTCATTCACATCCACTGCATAAAAATTATGGTCCATTCCGCCTACAAAAACAGTATTTGCAAAAATTTCAGGCTTGGGATTCCAGAAAGGACCGGCATTGTAGCTCCAGAGTTTTTCACCGCTTTGGGATACAGCAGTTATTTTTTCATCCTCAGTTATTATTATTTTATTTAGATACTCTTTAGGTGTTCCCAGTGTTTTCTCTGTTGAATACAGTTTCTCAAAATTATTTGTTTTGTAAATGTATATCCCGTTTTTTGCGGATACATAAAGATTAGTGCCGGTTTCCATTCCGTATATGGGAGAGCCGATGGAAAATTTGTTTTCCTCCACCCCAAAATCCTTCAGAACATATACTGTTCCTCCGGAAGTCGCGGCAAAAAGTTTTCCATTCCACTCATTTATTTTTACAACTGAAGAGTCAACATCCTTCTGCCAGATAACTGCACCGTTCTGCCAGTTAAGGCCGTATATTTTATCTTCTGTCCCCACAATAATTTTTGAATTAAATACTGCCGGTTCAGTAATTACAGGACCTCCGAGTTCAGTTTTCCACTGAAGAGAAGAAAAAGAAACAGATACCAGCAGCAAAACCAATAAAATTTTTTTCATTGTGCACCCCTTTCGGGGGCATAAACCCCCTTATTTGATTATGGAATCGTGCTTTCCTTCGTTTATTTCTGCGGTTATTTCCTTGGGTTTTATCCCGTTTACTGTTACTCCCATGCTTTCGCACGTACCTATTACTTCTTTCACTATATCCTTTAAAGACTTACCGAAGTTTCCGCCCTGTTTCTTCTTTGCGATGCTTACAATCTTTTCAAGGGCGATGTCTCCTGCAGGTGCTTCCCTGTTTCCGGCTCCTTTTTCAATTCCCATTTCCTTTTTGATCATCTCTGAAGTTGCAGGTGCGCCCACTTCAAGCCTGTATTCTTTTGTTGAGGTGTCCACTATAATACTTACCGGAACCTTTATTCCTGCAAATGCCTTTGTCGCTTCGTTTATTTTTGCCACAACTTCCCCGATATTAAGTTTCATCGGAGCGAGTGCTGGACCGATAGGGGGTCCTGCTGATGCCTTTCCTCCTTCCACTAGTGCCTTGATTGTTTTTTCTCCCATAATTTTCACCTTTATCCAAGTGCCCTGTCAACTGATTCTATTTCCACCTGGCTTACACCCGGAACTCCTCCGAGTGCCGCCTCCAGTTCGTCAGTTCCCTTGCTTTCATCTGCAACAATTACAACTTTCAGAACTTTTATTCCAAATCCAAGTTCTTCAATTCCGCTCTTTTCCAGGTCAACTATCTTTTCAATTTCTCCCTTCACTTTCTCTATCTCTTCCGGGTTTTCAACATAGACTTTAGCTCTAATAATTACTTCCGCCATTTTCTCACCGTTTATGGTCCTTCAAAACCGCATTTGCATTTGTAAGCATTTTTGTTTTCTCTGCAGTAATTGCATCTTGCTATTTTTTCCTTGCAGTCCGGGCAGGGAAATTCCACAAATTCCGTGACCATTCTTCCGCATGATATACATCTTTTCATCGTATCATTACCTCTGTGTAAATAATATAGTACTTTGTAATATTGTCTCCCTAATATATTTAAATATATGGTGGCATTATTTCTCTCACATTTTTTGAGTTACGGGCTCGTAGCTCAGCTAAGGGTGGAGTAATTATTTTATTCTATTCTCTGAAATGGCCAGAGCGGCGGACTTTTAACCGCCATTTTCATAAATGGCGGATTTTGAACGGTTTTCGTTTGAAGAAATCCGTAGGTCAAGGGTTCAAATCCCTTCGAGCCCGTTTTTTCTTGTTTTATACCTCTTAACTACCGTTTCCGAACCGAATACTTATAAATGTTATTTTAGAACCTTATTTAGATTTTTAAGGGTTTGCTGTGCGTTTTTATGAGGAGAGATAATTTTAGTAAGTGGATACGTTCTGCGAAGGCCAGCCAGTATAGTATGCTGTTTCTTGTTTTTTTATTTCCATTCCTATTTACTTCCGCAGATTTTGAGAACCAGACCGTTCAGCCTGTATTTTTTGAAGTATCTGATGACGGCACCCTGGTTGACAATGTTGAATATCATATGATAAAAAACAATCTCAGTTGTGAAGAAGAAACAGAACCCGAATTGATAATGGAATATGTTGAACAGCCGGTTCAGTCAGTATTTTTTGAAGTATCCGATGACGGCACTCTCATAGGCTCTTCAAATAAAATCAATTTTTCCCTTCCCTTAAATGGAACCCTTGCAGACCTGATAAAACAGTTAACCCCCCCCGCAAAAAAAGAAAAATTCAAAATTGGTTCATTAATTAAAGACAAATCCGGAAAAACTCCGGATGCAGACATCATATTCATAAACAAGGAAAACGGAAAAATATCCACAGGAAACGAAGAGATTGAGGAAGGAAAATATGAAATAAAAATAAAACCTAAAAACCACCCAATTTCTGAGCTTACAATTCTGGATGCAGATGTAAATAAAAATCTCAGCGGGCTTGTGGAGATAGATGAAATTCCTGCAGGGTAT
>JAFGQX010000071.1 GCA_016935455.1 Microcaldota archaeon | reverse complement strand
TGGAAGGCCTCATCCAAAACAATTTCTATTTCCAAAACAATAAAGGGAAACAAATCAATTGTTACCATCAAGGCAGGAAAATCCATAGAAAAGATTGAGATAATTGATTCGGTAGTTGAAAAAGAGAAGGCTGCCGGGAAAAGAAAAGGCAGAAAAAAGAAGCCAAAAAAGGAAACATTCAAATTCCTAAGAAAAAATATTCAAAAGGGAGAGAAAATAGTTTTTGAATACCCTGCATCGCCTTCATCTGCCGAGGTAATTTACTGGATTTCAGGACAGAAAAAAACAGCCGAAGTAAAACCATAGTTTTATAAACATTCTCCCACATAATACCACATATGAACGTAAAAGCATTACTGTTAGGATTGATTCTCCTGACTGTTTCTGTTTCATTTGCAGAAGGGGAACAAATACAGGATTATGAGATTCAGCTTAAAGAAGGCTGGAATCTTGTGTCAGTTCCTGTTGACCGGGTATATGCCTGGGACATAACCTCAGATTGTAATTGTTTTAATTATAATTACCTTTGGAGATATGTCAAGCCCTGGGCAAAAGACGGTTATTATGACCACTTAAGAGAGCTTAACGGGGGATATGCATACTGGTATAAATCAGATGAGGTATGTTCAATCAAAGTTTCCGGCGTAAGATATCAGCCTTCTGAAGGAAGGGAACTTACAGCAGGATGGAATGCAATAGGGGGCGGAGAACTTCCTATGATGATTAGACAGTACCTTGGTGAATGCCAGATTGCGGCAGGACCCTTTTATTATGATACTGAAAGCAGAAGCTGGAAGATTCCAGAAGATGGTTACATCCACCCCGGCGTGGGTTATTTCGTGGATATATCATCAAAATGCAATCTTGACTGGGTAAGGTGATTTAAATGGAAAGATGGTTAGTAGCAGCTGTTTTGATTGCTCTTGTATTAATAGGATTTTCAGTTTACACCGCACCGGTTGAGGATACAAGCCTGACTGATGTCGGTCCGAAGAATATAGAGGAGGAACTTCCTCCAAAAGAGGAAACCGGACCTGATGCGGGACTTGTAAAACTGACTGCAGAAGTTGAAGAAGAAAAAGCAACTTCAGGAGGAGAGGAAGAAACCGTTCCTTCAGCAGGCGGAGACGAAGCTTCTGAATCAGAAGCAGATGATTACATAGTGCCTTCATCCGGAGGGGGTTCAGGTTCGCTTTCTTCACCTACATATGGCGGTGATTCAGGAAGTTCAGGACCTTCAACAGGAGATTCAGATGATGACGATGAAACAACCACTTGTTCATGGTCAAATGAAGTGCCTCCGGCATTTGAGAGTTCGCTTGACGATGCAATAAGAGTGAGGTATTCCTGCGAAGATGAAGACGGAGAAAATTACTACCTCAAATCTTCAATAGAATGGGGGGTTTACTGGATCGAAGACCCGAACATCTGGCCGGTACAGGAAAGCCACAAACTCCACTATGTTGAAGACGAGTGCGGAAGTGAAAGTTATCTTCTTGAAGCAACATGCAACGAGGACGGCAAGCCGGTAATTATAAAGGTATTCTGTCCGTGCAGCGACGGAAGATGCACTATGAAAATGGATTAATCGTAGGAAAGCTTAATCCTTTCATTTTTGTTTTTTAAATAAACACCTTTTTCTTTTGTCACTTCACCGATTATCTTTGAATCAATATTATATCTTTTTAGAATACCTACTGCTTCTTCAGAATGCTCTTTTTCAAGAATAAGCACCATTCCGATTCCCATATTGAATGTGCGGTACATATCAATTTTTTCAACTTTCTCCCCCAACGCTACAAATATATCCGGGAGAGGCTCCAGCACTTCTTCATTTATATCATAACCCACTTCATTGTTCAGCCGGCTTATTTTGGAAAAAGAACCGCCGGTTATATGCGCAATTCCCATTACATCTATTTTTTCAATAACCTCAAGAACTGGTTTTACGTATATCTTTGTAGGCTCCAGCATTTGCTCCCCCCATTCCCCAGCATCAAGAACTTTCCTCGCAAGGGTATATCCGTTTGAATGGATTCCTGAACTTTCCAGCCCTAAAATAATCATCCCAGGTTTAATCTTATCCCCCGTTATAAGTTTTTTTATTCTCCCGACAACTGTGAATGTAAGGTCAAAAGCATCTTCCTTAAGAAGGTCACTTACTATTGCAGTTTCTCCTCCTATTATCGCACAGTCGCTCTGCCTTGCACCTTCTACGAGCCCTTTAACCAGCTCTGAAATCATTTCAGGGTTTTCCTCCTTCAGTGCAATATAATCCACACCTACAAGCGGTTCAGCCCCAAGGCAGAGAATATCATTAACACTCATCGCAACTGCGTCAATCCCCACAGTATCATACTTTTTCAGTTTTTCAGCAAGAAGAAGCTTTGTACCAACTCCGTCAGTATGAATCACAAGATTTTCTTCACCTGCTTTAAATACCCCTCCGTAATGTCCGAATATGGGAAGCGCTTCCCCGTATCTGCCCTTCCGGTATTCAAAAGTTTCGCCAATCAAATCCCATATATTCGCCTGAATTTTTCTGACTTTTTTAATATCAATATCGTATTTCATATCTTAACTACATTTGAAAATATTTTAAATCATACCCGATTTTTTTATTTTCTGGAAGGCCACAAAATTAATACTGATGCACCTATGGAACCAAGTATTCCGAATGCAAATGTGGACGGCGCACCCAAAAAAACAACCCCGTAAAGTATCCCCGCTATTAGGTTTGAAGGAAGCCCCATAAGGTTTGTAAATCCCTGGTAAATCCCTATAGATGTCGGGTAATATTCTTCTTCAACCGATTCAACAATCATTTTTCTTGGGATAGTTTCAATTACGGATTTAAATACTCCCAGAAGTGTAAATCCTGCAACCAGCGCAACCAGCGAAGGATAATATCCAAACAGGAGACAGGATACAAAATAAAGAACAAGCCCGCCCAGTCCAACAATTTTAGTCCCAAATCTGTCTGCCATTCCACCTACAGGGTATGACGCAAGCGTATAAGCAATATTATAAAATAAATAAAGAAGAGGTACATAAATTATATTCACAAATTCGCCAGCCCGAAGTATAAAAAATGCAACGCTGAAATGGGCGAGAAAAACAACGAGGCCGAATGAAAATACTTTTTTATACCTCTCAAATGAAAGCACCTTTTTTATTTCATCAATATTTCCGCCTTCCGTCCTCAATTTGCTGGCAATATCCCTTATCATGAATGTGAGCGGAATTGAAAGTATGGCAGGTATGGCGGCTATGAAAAAGGTCGTGCGGTATGCATCTTCAATGCTTCCGTTGACAAAAATGTAAAGAACTGCCGAAGCAATTAGGGGGCCGATTATCGCACCTGCAGAATCCATCGCCTGCCTGAATCCGTACGCTCTGCCGAGATTTTCTTTTTTCTCTCCAAGAGCTATCAGTGTATCCCTTGGTATATCCCTCACTCCTTTTCCTACCCGGTCCAAAAATCGTATTGCCACAACCTGGGGCGCATTCACCGCAAAGGCAAAAAGCGTTTTGATTAATGAAGAAAAACTGTATCCCGCTATTATTGCCTTTTTCTTTTCTCCGAACTTTCTTATATAAAAACTTGAAACCAGCGAAAAAATTCCCATTGTGGCGACAGCAAGGCTTTCCATTATGCCTACATAAATTTCGCTTTCATTAAGTATAACTGTAATAAAAAACGGGAGAAGAGGAACTATCGCTTCGCTTGTAGAATCATTCAGAAGGCTAATAGCGCCGAAAAGCTTTGTATTTCTGCCTAGCTTGTCTCCCATAATTTATTTTCCGTAATCCCTATTTAAAAATTACTGCTGTAATCGAATTATGCGGGTTTCCGAAAAAATAAGGAAAAAACTCAGAAAACCTCTTGGAAAACTTTATCCGTCTGCAGGTTCACTGGCATCAAAAAACCCCGCCAAAGAAATAATCGCGGTAGGCGACCAGAGCGTGCTTGCTTTTCTTAACGAAGGAACTATCCCCTTTGTATCTGTTTTTGATATGAAAAGCATGAGAAAACCAATATCCGCAGAAAACAGAAAAATACTCGGCACAGTTTTTCCGAATCCTGTCAAAATAAGAAATCCGAAATCAACAATATCAAAAAAACTAATAGAATTCATTCCGTCTCTTGTTGAGTCCGGAGGCGCACTGAGAATATCTGGTGAAGAAGATTTGTCTGCACTCGTTTTTATTAAGTGTGCAAAGAAAAATCAGCTGGTGGTATACGGCCAGCCCGGGAAAGGATTAATAGCCGTAGACCCTTCTAAAACAAGAAAAAAAGCAGAAAAAATTCTTTTGGAAATCAGCCGCTCTTGCCCATAAAATAGAGGACAACGAACGCAGCAAGTCCGCCCGATATTCCTACTCCTGCAAGCCATTCAAACGGGTCGGCAGGCCTGAGAACAGACCAAAAATAGGCAAGACCTACACCTATGATTATCCCAAGAATGAATTTGAATATGGTTAAAGGTTTTATGTCGCCCATACAATTACTCTGTTCCCTTTGTGACAACAATCACATCGTCAACAGATTTTACGTTCTTGTAAACAAGGCTCCTTTCTCTTAAGACCTTTCTTGCATCTTCCTTTCCTCCCGGAAGCTGTTCAAGCAGAACTCTTGAAACCTCGCCGCCTTCAAGGTCTATGATGAAGTCCTGAGCATTGCCCAGAAATTTGCCACTGTCGGTAAAAATATCCATTCCATACATACGGGAGAGTTTTGTTGTCACATAAATCACCTTCAGTATAGGAGTTATAAAGAAAGATTTTTAAAGTGATTTAGTATTTTAAAGCCATTTAAAAAACCTTCTGATTATCCTTTTTTCTATGGCTTCTTTTGATGAAATTCTCTCTAAACCATCGGTATTCAGGAATATAAATGTTTTATCACCTCACTATATTCCCCAGGAACTTCCGTTCAGAGAGGAGCAGACGTCCAGAATTATCCGCGTTATTTCGCCGGCGCTCCAGCAGCAGAAGCCGAGAAATCTTTTCATATATGGAAAAACCGGAACAGGAAAAACATGTACTGTAAAGCGGCTTATGAGGGATTTTAATTCAAGAACTCCGGGTGCATCCATGTGCTACATCAACTGCAGGATATACAATTCAAGATACCGCCTTCTCCAGAAAGTTCTAAAAGAATACATACCTTCAATGGACAAATCCGGCTTCGGCCTTCCATATCTGTATGAAAAACTCCTTGAATACCTTGGAAAAGGGATTCAGATTATTCTTGTTCTGGATGAAATAGACATGGTCAAGGACCTTGATGAACTGATTTATACATTGACCCGCGCAAATGACGAGCTTGAACACGGAGGCATAACAATCCTCGGAATTTCCAACCGGCTCTCATTTAAGAATGAGCTTGACCCAAGAAGCAAGAGCTCCCTTTATGAAACTGAGCTTGTTTTTCCGCCTTATACCTCAAACCAGCTCCAGCATATCCTCAAACAGAGAGTTGAAGAAGGTTTTAACGAAGGTGCAATTGATTCTTCTGCCGTGAATCTGACATCTGCAATAACAGCCCAGGATTCAGGTGATGCAAGATATGCCCTTAAGCTCATTATGAAAGCCGGCGAAATTGCTGAAAACCGGGGCAAACTTAAAATCTCAGATGAGGATGTAGAACTTGCAAGAAAAAAAGTGGAAGTTGATATTCTTCACGAAACAATTTCCACACTTCCCGAACACCATCAGGTTGTTCTTCTTTCAGTATCCAACCTTTCAATTCCTGGAGCTCCGCAGTATGTAAGGCTTGACGGGGAAAGCACCTCCGAAGGTTTTCTTCTTTTGGGGGAAATCTACGAAGAATATTCAAAAATCTGCGGAAAGTGCGGAAAGAAACCCCGAAGCTCAAGATGGTTCAAGGAATATCTAAATGACCTGGAGATGCTCGGACTGCTGACCACAAAAATGAGTTCCAAGGGAGTCCGCGGCCATACAACCCTCATAAAACTCGGTCATGAACCCGGGGATATAATCCCTCTTGTTGAAAAAAATTTTTTCAAATAATTTTTTCCATATATAAAATCCCATTCTTTTTTTCAGTGATTTTAAATTCATTGTCGCGGTAAAATTCAAGCCCGAGTTTAAGACTCTCAGGAACCTCCGCAGTTAATTTATTTATTTTATTTTCCCTGCAGAAACGGGTTATTATGTGGAAGATGTTATATCCTATCCCGATATTTCTGAATTCTTTTTTAATGTAGAATCTTTTAATCAGCCCCTTTCCGCTGACTGCAATCACGCCGATTATTTTATTTTTGCTTAGAACCAAAACTGCCTTTCCACCGTTTTCAGTATAAAAGGAATACACTCCGGATATATCATAATCGTTTTTCGTAGGTTTATAGCCATACTCCTCAAAAACTTCAAGAATCAGGTTTTTAACTTCCCCTTCATCCTCCTTTTTCATATCTCTGTACGATACCATTTTATCATCTTAAAAAAACGCCGGGAGAGAGATTTCCAAGCCACCCTGGTTTTTTCCTCAGGGTTTTGGAGACCCGTTTTGCCCTTTTAAAACAATCATCAAAACGGGTTTTGAACTCTCGAACGCTTACGCGCAACAGGTTAGCAACCTGCCGCCCTACCGGACTAGGCGATCCCGGCGTGAGGTTTATTAGTCCCCAAAATTAATTAAATGATTTCTCCCCACGCAACAAGTCTCCATCTCTGGCCGACTCTTGCACTCAGGGCAACTTTTGAACCTTTATCTGCAGCAATAATTTTTTTCAGTCTTACATTTATTGTTCCTTTTTTTATTTTTGTAATAACTCCTACTGTTGTTGCGGTATGAACATTAAGAACAATCGGGTCTCCCTCTTTGAGATAAACCTTTTCCAGATCGCTTCTTTTAAATATGCTGTATTTGACGGAAACTTCGCTTCTGCATTCAGGAACATCATTCTTATTCCCAAGAACAGAACCCGTAAGCCCGTCGGATTTTGTTGCCGAAGGGTCAAAATTTGTTTTGATTGCAACAAGACCTCCCGGATGTGCCTCCTTTAGTTTTTCTCCTTCTGCCATTATCTCATTCACTTTGATTTCGGCAGGGATATATTTTCCCCCCTTTAAAATTCCGGGAACAAGCACAGCAGTATCCCCATTTTTGAGTGTCCCCTTTACAATTGAACCTCCTATTACTCCGCCCTTTAACTCATTTATTTTGGTTCCCGGCCTGTTGATATCAAAAGAACGGGTGATATACACTCTCAGAGGTGCATTTTTTTCTCGTTCAGGAGTAGGAATATACTCTTGTATCGCTCCTGCAACAGAATTGATATTCAGCCCTCTGAATGCGCACACAGGAACTACTGGTATTTTTTCATATGTTTCCGGATAAAATTCCTTTAAAAGATTTTTAATCTGCTTGTAATTTTCCAGTGCTTTTTCTTTTGAGACAAGGTCTATCTTTGTCTGGACAACTACCAGATTTTTTATTCCAAGTGTCTGCAGAACCATCAGATGCTCCTTTGTCTGGGGCTGGGGGCAGTTTTCATTTGCGGCAATAAGAAAAAGAGCACCGTCTATTATTGAAGATGCAGATATCGCAGTAGTCATAAGTGTTTCATGGCCCGGAGCATCAATAAAAGAAATTTTCCTCTGAATTGTGCCCTTTTCCCCGCATTTTCCGCACTTCTCTTCAAAACTACAATCCCCGCATTTTCCACATTTGTAAATATTGGCATCGGCATATCCGAGCCTTATTGAAATTCCCCTTTTAATCTCCTCAGAATGCGTATCCGTCCACTTTCCGCTCATTGCCTTTGTAAGCGTTGTCTTTCCATGGTCAACATGTCCGAAGAGCCCGATATTAACTTCTGCCTGCAACTAAACACCTATTCCTTTTTCTCCTCTTTTTTCCCAAACAGTTCCTCAAGAGGCTGCTGGCCCTTTTGTACGACTTTAGTATTTATCTGTACTATCTGTTCTGAGATTTCGTTTCCCATAACCATTTTCTTTTTTCTTTCTCCTTTTTCTTTGGGATTAAAACCCGGTCCGGAACCGAGAAACGCCCTTACTTTTCTGCTTCCTGGGATGTCAGCTCTCATCGGAAAACCGCTTTTGTCTGAACCTCCGGTAATCTCAAAGATATACCCCGGTGCGCCGACAAGATTTCCCTCTATTTTTTCTCCCATTTTCTTTCCTTTTACATATGCTGTTTTTTCTTCCTCAAGTTCAGTTTGATATGTTTTACCTGTTTCTGCATCTGATACCACTAATTTCATAGAATATCACCCGTAATTAGTTGTGGGTTAAACTTAGTTTCGATTAGTTTATAAATATAAAGGAAACTGAAATTTTTAAAATTATAAAAATAAAAGAAAGAGAATAATGCCTTCAGGCATTTTTCATCTTTGTTTCATAAACAAAGCCGTCACTGCCTACGTAGTACATGAAGCCCTGTTTTTTGTCAATCTTTTCATTTCCGACCTTCTTCTTCTTTCCTCTCTTGTTGTGCCTCATTGGTGCTCTCCAGACATATCCGTCTTTTCCTACGTAATAAAGATATCCATCTTCTCTTTCAATTTTTTCTCCACTACATTTTCTTCCTCTTCCCATTATATTCACCTAAAAAGACCATAGTCTTCTCGAGGTTATATCGTCGGTAGAATTTATAAATCCTTCGCCGACGGTTTTTCGAGGAAAAATAAAAGAAAATTTTTTCTACTTTACGAATGAAAATTATATAAGCTTAACTAATCCTCTTCCAACCTCCGGAATGGTTGCTCCGAATAAACTGCTCGTCGAAAGAACAAATGAAAGGGTGATCACAAATGCAAGCAGGGGGAGAAAACACAGGTTTAATGCGAAACGGGACATTTCCTTTTCTGCAAATTTTGATATCTGGTCTATGAAACCCTGCTCACTTTCCGCGTACAGCTGGTATTCCTGTATCTGCCCGTAGTCTGTTCCCTGGCATGCGTTTTCCGCAGGTTTTATTGTATCGAGGTCGTTGATATCCACGCTGAATGCATCCCCCACCATTGGCAGTGAGGAAGCAAAAGGTATCCCGCACTCACCCACATAAGAAGTTGTAATATATGACATAAGTACAAAGGACATCGGGAATACGTAGTACAGTCCTATCACCAGAGCCATAAGAAACGCCCCTGCGCCTCTTGTAGGCGGAAATGCTCTCATAACAACCCCCATCGTGAAGAATGAAAGCCCCAGATATTTAAGGAAAACAAGTATGTGCTTGACTACATAAAAAATTACAAAATAAAATGTGAGCATATTTGTCGAATTGGTTATCCTCTCTGAAAACTGTTTGAAGAAATATCCTGTAGCCAGCTCGGACATGAAGACTTCCATCACAACACTGCTTACCGCTTCAATAATTATGTCAACTGCCCATAAGGTGTACATTATTCTTTTCATACAGTCGGCGATATTGTCCATAACTGCGAGTGCGTAGTCAATTACAATCGGCTGCTGGCTGATATCTTCAGCATAATGCTGCACCTGTGTTCCTGCATATACTGAATTAATTACACCCACACTTATCTGGTCAACTACCGGAAGAAGAGCGACAACAACGACAACAATCACAACTGTTGAAGCCGCGAATATAAATTCTGTTTTTGCAGACTGCTCAAGCCGTGTGTCCTGAAAAATCCTTGAAATCATTATAAGCAGAATTGCAACAAGAACCGAAAGAAAAGCTGCAATTACGGAAAGAGTTCCCCATCCTTCAAAAACATTGAATGCTCCTGTTACATCTGCCATTATATCACCCTGGTAAGACTTGTTATATCCACTTCATCTCCGAGTATCCGGCCAAGCGATCTCATTGAATACACAAGTATCAGCGTATTAATCGCAGGAAACATAAACCCCACGATTGCGGTAAATGCTACTATCGGCATAAACATAAGATAAAGCATAGTAAATATTGAACCGAATATATTTGCTACGACTGCCCCGATTAAATCAAATACGTTGAAAATTGTTAATGGATTACTGATTACTGAGTATGTTGCATCTGATGCTTTTTCAGCAATAACAGTTGAAAATTCTGCACTCTGCTCCGTATTAATCGGACTCCCGGGATTTTTATAAACCTCTTCCAGAGGCTGGTAGAAGTCGCTCCCCATCCAGGAATCTTTAACCATGCTTACCAGAGTCACTTCAAAACCAAGCACGGAAACATAATACAGGGTTGAAAGAGTCAGAGGATATATAACCAAAAAAGTTATGCATAATGCAATAAGGGTCCCCCCAAATCTCCGGGTGGGTGCAAAAGACCTGAAGATTAGTCCCAAGGGAAGAAAATATAGGGGAAATGCGACAAGCACATAATCAAGAATCGCCCCCTGTGCGTAATTGACTACATACGCTATTGAAAGTGCAATCATTCCGCTTGTAAGCATCTGTTTCATTGCACCTCCTGCACCTGCAAAAGGAAGCGCCTGAAATCCCTGCCCCATAGGCTTCTGGATAACAAGCATGCTTGCAAATGTATCTACAAAAGTATATCCAAACATATCATATACCATAAATCTTGAGAAAGTATTTTGGACATAATTGATGTATGTCCCAGCCGTCTCATAGAAACTCGTATCCGCCGAAAGGCTTGAATCAAAACTCTTAATCTGGCTGTCAGTGAATATGTATCCCAGATTAAACGTGCACATGCTGTTTATCCAGAGTGCAACAAGAACAACAATAATTGCACTCGCGATAAGCTGGTATAATTCATTTTTTACAAAAACTATTGCTCTTGCATTTCTGAAGATATTCGCTGCAAGATAGAGCAGAACCAATATTGCTGTTGAAGCAAGCATCGCCGCGGCTATCACTTCCCTCCAACTTATCATTATCCCCATAAAATCGAGGAATGACGAGCCCGAACCGCAGACCAGATTAAATGCTTCAACCGCTTCAGCCATAATGTTTCACCTAAATTATCCTTACTATTGAAGAGAAATTTGCTTCTACTCCGTAAAAACTTTTTGCTATCTCCCTTGCAGAAGTAAGCGTTATCATTATGTTTATGAATGGGAGGAAAAGGCTTAAAAGTACAAAGAAATAAACTGCCTCTTTTCCCATAACAAATACAAAATTCCCGAAGGTATACACGACCAGAGGAACAAGAACTGACTGTGAAATTATCATAAACGCCGCCGTGAAAAATGCCAGATTAAAAATTCCAAAGTCTGCAAGCATATCCATAAATGAATCAAAATTCCATCCTTCATAAGTGAGTTTGTAAACCTCCTGATTCATCAGAAACATTCCAGGATATACAAGTGAAAGTGCGAGGGTAAAAGCCATAAGTGCACCTCCAGCATCCTTTGTATAGGGTATAATCCTTAGGAGAAGCCCGAAAGGCATAAGCACAGTCCAGCTCCACTGCTTGATCACGCATAGTGAAACGACATGAAACATCCATTCGGCCATTGAAACTGTGAGAACCTGTATCAGGAGTCCGGTGATATCCCCGAGAGGCTTAAGTGCCAGACCGGGCGAAATTGCAACCTGGTACTGAAAAGAGCCGAAAAATATTGTTGATGTTGCATAAAACTGAATAATATTATTGAAAACCATAAACAGCGCAAGATTTGTCCCTATTTTTTGGACAACAAATGTAGCATAATTTATTGCACCGTCCATTATATCCACATATCCGACTTCAGGGTCATTGACATTTATCATCCCCACATATGCTTCATTCACACCTGTGTACGCCCCGAGTAAAACCGCAACGAGTATAATGCCCATCATTATGTCTATGAACCCGTCCTTTGCCATATCAATTATATTCTGCGCCTGAAGGACCTGTCCGAGCATATAAAGAATCAAGCTTGCAAGAAGAAGCACTATTCCGGTAATTATGGAAGGTATCCAAAGTTCAAGGGTAGATTCTCTTTCAGGAAGAGAACATATATTGTCAAAACTGTCAATATCCTTTTTTATCATATTTGGGATTTCACTAAATGACCAGGAATGAAGAAGCGAAACAAAAATCAAAAACATCAGTATTTTCCTTATCATTTTCATTCCTCATATCAGGTGCGTCAAACCTGCAATCTCAAGGTCTCCGCCGAAAGCCGCTGAAAGCCCTCTTGTTGCCGCTATTGTGGCCATTAATCCAAAGAAAGAAAAGAAAAGTGAAAAGAATACCGTTCTTCCAAGTATATCAATTGTTTCCCCTTCATCCAAATCAAGGTCCATAAGCCCCACATCAAGCCCGTATGAAATCATATCAAACATTCCAGTCAGACTGTCCCATATTCCGCTCAGGAACCCTTTATCCTCTTTATATGCTTCTGATGCCCCCCCGAAAGCCTTGCAAAGATCAAGGGAACCCAGCGCCTCGCTTAATTTCTCCTGCGGATTTCCTTCAAATTCCTCTTTAACCTCAGAAAGGTTTTTTACTCCGGGAATGGAGGTGTTTGAACCGAAATCTTTGTAGGGATTCATCTGCCCCGCAGTTATATCACTTACTTCATAAACAAGTTTCCCTGTTCCTCCAAGATGGTCATATATTGCACCTGCATATACATATGAAACCGGAAGTATGAAATACATTGCAAGAGACACGCCCATAAGAAGTCCTCCGAGTCTCCTTGTAAAATAAAACGACCTTAGTGCTATTCCTATTGGGAGAAGAAGAGAAAGAAAGAGGTCTTTAATTAAATGAATTAGAACTTCCTGGAATTTAATGATGATTGCCACTCTAAGGAAGAACTCAAAGGCTGCATTTTT
>JAFGQX010000070.1 GCA_016935455.1 Microcaldota archaeon | reverse complement strand
CAGCTCTTCTGCCGCCCTCCTGCTCATTTCTAAATGCTCTTCAACACTTCCCTGAAAGGAGAGGACGCCTATTTTCATACAGTTGAGACCTCTTTATCTATAAGTTCAACATTGTTTTTTGGACCGCTTATAATCACATTCCTTTCGTGGATTGTTTTTTTGATTACCTTCCCGCCGGCTTCCCTTACAATAAATTCTCCCGCAGAGTAATCCCATTCCTTGAGCCCTATTCCTATATACGAATCTATTCTCCCGCATGCAGAATAACACAGTTCAAGCGCAGCAGTTCCCAACTTGGTAAGTCTTAACGTTCTTGGAAAGAATATAGAATAAACGGCATTCTCAACCTTTTGTCCTCTTGTGGAATCCGGAAAGCACCACCCCATAAACCAGTTTTCAAGTTCTTCTTCAGATGGTTTAATCTTCTTTCCGTTGAGGAATGCCCCCTTCTCTTTTTCCGCGTAAAACATTTCATTTGTAACTGGATTGTAAACTATCCCCAGTATAGTTTCCCTATTTTTCTTGAGGGCAATAGACACTGCAAACATAGGGATTCTGTGGATAAAGTTGGTAGTTCCGTCAAGAGGGTCAATAATCCACACATATTCTTTCTCTTCTCCCTCTTTTCCGTATTCCTCCCCTATTATTCCGTGTTCCGGGTATTTTTCCTTAATCATTTTTCTTATTATTTTTTCAGATTCCTTGTCTATTTTAGTTACAAAGTCCTTAGGCAATTTAACTTCGGTTTCGTTTTCCATTGTGTAATATCCTTTATTTATTATCTCTCCCGCTTTCCTTGCCATCTCTTCAGCATCTTTTAAAAACATCTAATTTCCCCTTTTTGCCATTTTCTGCTCTTCAGGAAGAGAGCTGATCTCTATCCCTCTCATCGGTTCTCCAAGGCCCTCAGAAATTTCTGCCAGTTTTGCAGGTTCATTGTAATGGTGGACTGCATCCACTATCGCCTTTGCCCTTTTTGCAGGGTCTGAGGATTTGAATATTCCGGAGCCTACGAATACTCCGTCAACCCCAAGCTGCATACATAAAGATGCATCCGCAGGTGTTGCGATTCCCCCTGCTGCAAAATTAACAATCGGGATTCTTCCCATCTCAGCTGTTTTTTTAACAATCTCCGCAGGAACCCTGAATTCTTCTGATTTTTTTGCAAGATATCCTTCATCTTCCTTATTTTCTTTTAAATCTTCCACTGCCCGGTTTATTGCCCTTATATGCTTTACAGCTTCCACAATATTTCCTGTTCCTGCCTCCCCCTTTGTTCTCATCATTGCAGCGCCCTCATTTATTCTTCTAAGTGCTTCTCCTAAGTTCCTTGCACCGCATACAAAAGGAACCTTGAATTTACTTTTATCAACATGAAACTGCTCATCTGCAGGGGTGAGAACCTCGCTTTCATCTATCATATCTACTCCTATGGCCTCAAGTATCTGTGCTTCTGCAAAATGTCCTATTCTGCATTTGGCCATTACAGGTATGGAAACTGCAGTTATTATCTCCTTAATTAATTTGGGATCTGACATCCTTGCCACGCCTCCGTGTGCTCTTATATCCGCAGGGACTCTTTCCAAAGCCATTACAGCAACGGCTCCTGCTTTTTCAGCAATTTCAGCCTGTTCTGCATTAACAACGTCCATTATTACTCCGCCCTTGAGCATCTGGGCTAGTCCGGACTTTAAAGTAAATGTTCCTTTTTTTGTTTCAGTCATTAGTATCTACCGAATAATTAAGAATGAATTAAAAATAAAAGAGTTTGTAACGGTCAAAGCATTTCGTCTATTGCCTCTCCGAATTTTTTTGCTGCTTTTGGACCAGAGGCAGTTATCATCTTTTCGTCTTGTACTACATCCTGTTCAACAATCTCGGCACCGCCTTCCTTAACCATTCTTACAGCTTCTTCAGACCTGAAAAGAGTGAGTTTTTTTCCTTTTGCGACCCCCGCTTTTCCAAGGACCATTGGTGCGATACATATTGCCCCATAAACCTTTCCCAATTCCTTCGCCTTTTTAACAAGCTTTAAAACTTCTTTATTCTCCGCAAGCCCGGCAGCTCCGCTTCCCCCAATTATTATTACTGCATCGTAGTCTTCTGCCTTTGCCTCTTTTACATCAATATCAGGCTTGACTTTTTTCCCAAGCATTCCGGTGCATTCATTTTTTCCCATTGAAGCAACAACTACTTTATGTCCCTTCCCTTCCAGAACCTTTTTAGGTTCCATTAGCTCTTCATCCCTGAAATTCTTGGGTGCAATTACAAAAAGAACCTTGCCCATCTATACCACCAGTTTCCTTTCTTCCCCAATAATTATAATCCCTTTGATTCAGTGTAAAAATTCTCGGTTGCATTTGCCGCGAAATCCCAGTTAAAGTATTTTTCAGCTTTTAATCTTGCATTTTTTCCAAACTGCCTCACAAGTTTTTCATCATTAATTAAATTATTTATTTTGTCTGCAAGGTCTTCTGCATCTGCAGGGTTTGCAAGCAGTCCAGTTTCCCCTTCCTGTACGATCTCTGGATTACCTCCTGCATTTGTGGCAACAATTGCCTTTCCCGATGCCTGTGCTTCCATAAGTGCAACAGCACATGGTTCATAAAGGGAGCTGAGCACAAATAAATAAGCGCTTGAATATAGATTAATCAGCTCCTCTTCGGAGATTTTTTTTGTGAGGAAGTAAACAGGGACCTTTAATTTTTTTGCTCTTTTCTTTAATTCACTTTCAAGAGGGCCCCTTCCAAGAACAACTAGATATGCGTCTTTTACATACTGCATTGAATCAACAAGATGTTCCAGTCCCTTCTGTTTAACTAATCTTGAATTAGTCAGGAGCATTTTTTCCCCTTCATTATCCCCGCTCATCTCAAAATAATCTTTCCAGAATGTTGAGTCTGAATTTTCAAGACTGTAAAGTTCAACATCGCACCCATTATGTATTACCCCTGTTTTACCTGTATAATTGTTTGGGATGGTTGAATTAAGTGCCCATCCGCTTACACCAATTATTCCGTCCATTCTGTTCATTATTCCTTTTCCCAGAACATCATCGTATAATCCGCCCAGCGTATCAGTCATTGGGTCTATATTGCGGGGCCTTGCGTTATGTATTGTGAGTATTGTTTTGGATTTTGGTTTTGCAAGATTGAGGGTTCTGTGCCCGAATATAAACCTGTTGTGAATATGAATAAAATCAAACTTATTTTTTTCAAGGATGTTTTTATAATCCTGAAAAAACCTTGTCATTATTGGGTATGGGGGCGGAAGAGGGTGAGGTAAATTATGTATTATTTTTGCCGGTGTTCTGTGGACTTCCATCCCTTCAAAAATTTCTCTTTCCTGTTCTTTTTTGTCCATTTGTGCAGAAAGAACAACAATTCTGTGGCCTTTTTTTGCTAATCTCTTTCCTATTTCCCTGATATGTTTTTCTGTTCCTCCCGGGTATGGATAAAAAAAAGGATTGACCATGAGAATGTCCATGGTCTTTTCTTATCCGGTAATTTTCTTAAGTTTATGCTAGATATCCAGTTTTTCAAAGAAGAAATCAACCGGCGTTTTTTCTATTTTTGTATAATTCTTGTGCGTGCATCCGCTTACAATACTTATCCTCCTGTTTATTTCCGGGTCATATGGCTGTGTTTCTGAATACGAATCAAGTGCAGGTACGTGTATAAATCCTTTTTTCTGATAGAATCCATGTGCTGAAAGGACAACATATACGTATGCATGTTTGTATCCTTCCTTTCTCACCTCATCCATTACCTTATCAAACAGCCTTCCGGCTATCCCCCTTCCCTTAAAATCAGGGTCAGTATAAAGGAATCTCAGCCTTGCAAATCCTCCCCGGTCTCCAAGTTTGGAATCGTTTCTAAAGTTTACTGCACCGTCTTGGTATCCAAATGAACCAACTACTTTGCCGTTTATAACTGCAACAAACAATTTGGTGTTCATATCTTCAAATTCTTTGTGAACCTCTTCAGGTTTATGTCCCCATCTAACCCAGCTTTCAATTTTTGAATCAGCATAAAGACCTCCATTTGCTTTCTTTAGTTTTGCACTTGCCCTGGAAAAGATTCTGCCTACTGCTTCTGCATCTTTTTTGGTATATGCTCTAATTTTTATTTTCACCAAATCACCTGATAACATTAGTTATAACCTTATTTTTAAATTTAATTCCAAAAATGTGAGTTATTCATCTAAAAAATAGCAGTATTTTAATATTTTATTGAATATATATTCCATTATGTACCAACCTGATGAGAAAGATTTTGATATTTTAAGAGTTTTATTAAAAAATTCACACCTATCAATACAGAAAATCTCCAAAAAAACAGGAATTCCTATTGCAACAGTTCATCACAGGATTAAAAAACTAAAAGAGCAGGGGATTATTGACCATTATACAATTAAAATAAATATGGAAAAATTAGGAAGAAAAATGACTGCTTACATTCTTGTAAAAGCAATGCCCAGGGCAGACCACAGCATTATTTTGAAAGAGGTTGGAAACCACGGGCTTATAGAGGAAGGTTCAATGATTACTGGTGAATTTGACCTTATTTTCAAAGCAATAATTAAAGATATGGATGAGCTTAACACAGTGGTAGTAAAATATATGCGTTCGCTTGAGACAATCGCAGAAACAAGAACTATGATTTCATATGAAAATGTGGAAAATGAAGAGGCGGGAGTATTTTAGTTTATTTAATAAATATTTTCTTTCTCTTTCTTTCCAATGATTTCAATCATAATCCCAACTTTGAATGAAGAGCAGTATATAGAAAAGTGTATCCTCTCTTTTGAGAATTCCAAATGTTCAGATTATGAAGTTTTGGTTGTAGACGGCAAAAGCACAGACAGAACAAGGGAGATCGCAGAATCCTTAGGAGCAAAAGTATTGATTCAGGAAAAGAAGAGAGGCATTTCTGATGCAAGAAATATCGGTTTAAAACATGTAAATGGGGAAATAAGCGCCTTTATTGATGCAGATGGGGAAGCAACCAAAGGATGGCTGGACAAAATTGTAGGTTCTTTTGAAAATAATGATATTTATGCTGTGGGCGGTCCGGTTTATTACGGAAAATTTATTTACGATGCTTATTCCAAATCAGTTTTTCTTCCAAACCATCTTTATCCCATAACAGGATTTAATTTTATCTCAGGAAACAATTCGGCTTACAAAACAGATTTTTTAAAGAGTGTGGACGGCTTTCCAGATGTGATTATTGAGGATTTTGGCCTTTCTCTCAATATGAAAAGGAAAAATATCAAAACCCGATTTGACTGGGATATGAAGGTCATTCTTTCTTCCAGGAGGTTTGAAGAAAAAGGTTTTGCAAATACAGTATCCTACTGGGGACTGGAAGCTGGGAAGGTTCTCTTGGGGAAAGGAACACCCTGCAAAGAATATAAGCGAATGGATTAAACTTTTCTTAGTACGAGAAAAAGATGGTCTTTATCATATGGTTCGAGTTTTATCTCTTCAATTATTTCAAATGTTCCCGTTAATTCTTTTTTAACCTGTTCAAAAACCTCTTCCGGTTTTTTAAGAACGTCAATACTCTGGCTTTTAATTGCAAAAAATGCTATTCCCCCCTTTTTTAGGAACATTTCTGCATTTTTAATGATGATTTCTGCCTGATTTGGCTGGGCCACATCCTCATAAATTATATCGACTTCCCCAACTTCTTTGTATTCATGGGGCTGTGAGGCATCTGCAAGAATAGGGATTATGTTTTCTCTTTTTTCACTCAGGGAGATTAATTTTTCCATTATATGGCCTGAAATTTCTACTGAGAAGATTTCTCCGTCTATGCAGATATCTGAAAGGTGGGACACGGTTGTTCCGGTGGATGCCCCAAGGTATAATATTTTAGAGTTTTTAGTGAACGGCCAGGTTTTTATCCCGTTCATCATTGCCGCCGCCAGCTTGCTCCTGAACGGGTCCCAGCTTCGGTATTCTTTTCCACTTTCCCTAATTAATTTTTCCCCGTAGACGTCCCTTCCGAGATTTAAGTTTTCAGTATAAATATATTTTTTTTCTTTATAAACTCCAAAGAATTTTTCTTCCATATCATTATTCCCTAATATAAACCTTTATAAATTTGCTATTGGTTTTATTGACAGGTGTAGTTTAATGAGAAGTATACAATCTGTATTTTTGTTCCTTGTGTTAGTCAGTTCTGTTTTTGCATTTACGGTTGTTAATAACTGCGGTGAATTAAGTACTGCCGGAGAATTTTATGAGGTAAGCAGTGATTTATCTTCTGCCGGAGGCAATTGTTTAAGAGTCACAGCGGATGATATCACCCTTAATCTAAATGGGACAACCATTAATGGTTCTACCACTAACAATCGTGCAGCTGTTTTTATAACTGGAAACAATGTAACTGTTGAAAACGGTTCTGTTGCAGACAGTTTTGGAGGGATTGCATTATTTCAGTCCGAAAATAATACTGTAAGAAATGTTACTGCTCATAGAAACCAATACGGTATTTACTTGAAACAAACTAAATACAATACTGTGAGGGACAATACTGCCCATAATAATACTGTTGAAGGGGTTCACATCGAGGATAAAAGTCATAATAATACATTTATTTCAAATACTGCCTATAATAACAGCGGTCCGGGTTTTTATCTGGAATATTCCAACGGTAATAATTTCGATGACAATACCGGACGTAATAATACCGGCAACGGTTTTTATTTCTATAATCATAATTATACTACTTTCACTAATAACTGGGGGTATGGAAATGGAAATTTT
>JAFGQX010000012.1 GCA_016935455.1 Microcaldota archaeon | reverse complement strand
TACAAAATAATTATTTCGTCAGGATGGTGAGATGTATACTATACTGTCTCCTCTGAGCAATACGGTTCCTATTCCTCTCTTCACTTCTCCGTTCACTACTTCTTCAGCCTTGTCCAATACGATGTTCATATGTACATCATAAGCCATCATTGTTCCCCGGAATTCAATCCCGCCTTTAAGTCCAACTACTACTGTATTGTTCAGAGATCCGTTAAGGATATCAAATGGTCTTTTCTCTGCCATAAAATTCACCTCTAAAAAATAAAACTATTGAGGATTATGATGTATTAGTTTTTAAATATATATCAGTCTGCAGAAAAAGAAAAAAGAAAAAATTAGTTCTGGACGTGTTCGGCCTCTCCGCGTCCTTTCATTACAATCACAGTATCCGCAGTGTTCTTCAATGCGACACTGAAAGCAATATCTGTTGCAACAATGATGGTTTTCTTTCCTTTTGCACGGGCTTTAATTAAAACCGGCCTAAAATCAGTATCACGGGTCATTAAGGCTATAATATCAATCGAAGGGTCAAGAACATATTCCATAGCTTCTATAGCCATTGTAACGTCCACATCGCCAGTAGTTATAACCGTATCAAAACCCTGATTAACCATCGCTTCAATCAGCTTTTCCGAAGCATACTGATCAAGATATATTTTTGCAATCCGGATTTCCCCGTATTGGGAAAGTTCCTTTCTTACTTCTTTCAGGTCTATATTGAACTTCTTGCGGATAGAGTTGGGGCCATCAACCAATATCGCAATCCTGTTTTTTTTGGGCAAAATTGAATCAAAAATTCCCAATTAAACCGCCTCTTATTCTATCCCGAAGAATACAGATGCATTCTCCGATGTTTTTTCAGCCGTCTCTTCAAAAGAGACGCCTTTTACTTCAGATATATATTCTACAGCTTTTTTAACATCATCTATTTTCTTCGCAACATAAGGGGCATCAGTTTCCACTAAAAGAAACTTTAAATCAGTATTTTTAATTACTTCCCGCCTTTTTTTGGAATGAACAGGCGGGATGGAAATTAAACCGCCCATATCTACTGCCCTTTCCGCAAGCCCAATGTCCCCTGCAAAATAATGCATAAGAAATTTCCTTATTCCTCTTTCCTCAAGCATATCCAGGCATTCCTTTTCCGCTTTCCTTGAGTGAATAACCAGAGGAACATCCAATTCTTTGGAGAGTTCAATCATCCTGTCAAAAAGAAAATATTCATTTTTGATATGTTCATCTGTTTTGGACCAGTGAAAATCCAGCCCCACTTCCCCCACCGCATTGGGCTCCGCCTTTCTTATAAATTCAATCCATTCCTCCAGACCTCCAAGACCTTCAATTATTGAAGTCTGGGGCGCAATGCCCAAAACATAAGGAAGATTTTTTTCCCGGCAGATTTCATATACTGCCTGATTGGATTTGTGTGAATAACCGACACCGACTGGAAGAATATCATCCGGAATCACCAAAGGTTTGAATGAATCCAGATGAACGTGGGAGTCGATAATCATAATGAATGTTTATAAAGACTTGCCTTATTAAGTTATTGGTAATAATTTTACCTGTCATTTGGTGGTTTAATGGTTGAAAAAGTTTTTGGAACAGCAAAAGATCTTAAAGAAGGAAAGTATGTGCTTATAGACGGAATTCCCTGCAGGGTTGTGCAGATTGAATCTTCCAGACCCGGAAAACACGGGGCTGCAAAGATGAGAGTTATAGGAATCGGGGTTTTTGACGGGCAGAAAAAGACACTGCTTACCCCCAGCGATGCAGATATTGAAGTGCCCATCATAGAAAGAAAAACCATCCAAATTCTTTCCGTATCCGGAAACACTGCGCAGGTAATGGATTCAACCACTTATGAAACATACTATCTTGAAATTCCTGAAGGCACCGAGGGTGTTGAAGCAGGAAAAGAAGCTGAGATAATGGAATGTATGGGAAAAAAGAAATTTGAAAGAATAAGGTGAAACTAAATGAATGTTGAAAATGTAGAGCAGAAAACAAATGAACTGCTGAAAAGAAGGGAAATTGATGCTTATGTGCTGTTTGAAGAAGGAACACCCGCAAGAAGTGAAATTAAAAAAGCAGTATGCCAAAAAATAGGTGCAAATCCAGATTTAAGCGTACTTAGAGAAGTAAAATCTGAATACGGAATAAAAAGAGTGAAAGTAACTGTTCATGTTTATGAAGATATGGAACATATGAAAAAACTTGAAGCTGAATATCTTCTTAAAAGAGACAAAATAATCGGGGAAAAGAAAGAAGAGGCCAAACCTGCTGAAGAAGCTCCAAAAAAAGAAAAGAAAGAGGAGAAGCCAAAAGAAGCTGAAAAACAAGCCGAAGAAACAAAGCCTGAAGAGAAAAAAGAAGAAGTAAAAGAAGAAAAACCTAAAGAGGAAAAAAAGGAGGCGTAGTGAATGGCAAAGGGAAAAGACAAACCTAAAAAGGAAAAGAAAAAAAGGAATATTAAACACTGGCCGTACAAGAAAGGGAGAAGCTGTCCTAAATGCGGGCCCGGAGTCAAACTTGCAGAACACAAGGACAGGTTTTCATGCGGAAGATGCGGCTATTACGAGAAGAAATAACTCTCCAGCATTTTTTTGCGGTTATTTTTGCCCTTTCAGTTCTTTTTTTGGGCATATTCGTATTTTTTATTAATGATTACCCGTTTACCATTTCAACATATCTTCTCCATATAGGATTTTTCTCATTTTCACTTGTATTCCTATGGAAAAAAACTTTTTCAGATACGCTAAAAAGCCTTGGTTTTCCAGGACATTTAATAACTACACTAAAATACACTTTTGCAGGTTTGTTTGCAGTATTCCTGATTAGTTTTTTGATTTCAATCGCAGCAGACAACGGAGGATTTGACGACTCATATAAAATTGAGGAAACTGTCCAGGGCCTTCCCTTTGAACTTATTGTTTTTGCAGTTATTATTGCGCCAATTACTGAGGAAATATTCTACAGGGCATTTCTGACAGAAAAAATCGGCATCTGGGGTTCCGCCACGGTGTTCGGCCTCTCCCATATTGCATACGGCTCATATGTGGAAGTTATAGGTGCATTTCTCATAGGTCTTTTATTGTCATTTATTTATAGAAAATCAAAAAGTATAAC
>JAFGQX010000069.1 GCA_016935455.1 Microcaldota archaeon | reverse complement strand
GAAACAGGAAATTTATGCACCGCTGCATTTGCAATTCCATTTGTGCTTCTGAGCGTGCTTGTTTTTTTCACACTTACATCCAGAGAACAAAACTAAATTTTTAAACCTATTATTATATTCTTATTCTATGCAGCTCACAGTCAAATGGCAGGATATTGCAGGAATTCTGGAATTAAGAAAGAAAAAAGCGGAATGCGAATTTAAAATTGGATACCTCACCTACAAAGGTTCAGATTCTGATGAATCAATAAAAGAGATAAGTGCAGAACTTAATGAAGTTTCTAACTCTCTTGAAAAACTTGAGAAAAAATTTGAACCTCTTCTTGACAGCATAGTTCTTCCAAATGAAACAAAATTGTATATACTCAATGAGAAACTTCAGGAAAAGGAAGACGGGGAAATATTCACTGCAATGAGGATTAAAGACGGAGAGATTTATTCCCTATTGAAGGAGAGGGGACACATAATCAAGCACATATTTGAAAAAAGGTCGGAGATTGCAAAGCTAAATGTTCTTCTTCTGGGAATGGATGATGAAAAAAAAGAGGAGTTAAAGGGAATCATAATGAACGGCTCCTGTCTTGAAAAAGAGCATCTTGAAGGGCAGGAAGAAGGAAAAAAGAAAAGAATTGTTCAGCTTTTTGGCAGAATAAGCCTCCCTGTTGAGAAAGAGCTCATGCAGGAAGAAGAAATAGAAATTCCGGTGGGAAGCACATTCGTATGGGTCCCCAAGGAAAAATTTGAAAACTACGGTGATGAGGTAAAAAACTTTACAGTTTTGTCCCAGAAAATACAGTTTTTTAATGCAAAAAGGCAGATAAAACAGTTTGACGAAAATGAAGAAAAGCAGTTCTCAAAACTTCAGCAGGATTATCTTAATGCATTAAAAGCAAAGGATGAAATTCTAAGAGAAAACGATACTGAATCAAAGGAATTTACAATTACTTTAACTGTCTGACCATATAAGGGCCTTCAAGGACGTATCCAAAAGAACGGTAGTATTCCCTTACGCCCGTGCCGCTTATAATGCACATCTTATCTTTTCCGTTATTTAGTGCGGTTTGTTCGGCTTTTTTAAGGAGGATTTTTCCGAATCCCTTATGCTGAACATTTCCTTTCTTTCCTATCTCAGCCTCCCCGCCGTAAACGTGGAGCTCGCGTATCAGTGCTGTTTTTTTGTCTATTTCCTTCCTGAAGCTTCCGGAAGGGAATCTCAATCTTATAAAACCTGCAAGTATGTTTTCAGGCCCGGTGCAGGAAATAAAAAATTCCTTTCCTCCCCCCGCGTTGTATTCCAGCATTCTTAACTCAGTATTTTCAGGATTTAGAATTTTATTCCTCAGGCCTGCCTCCCGGCTTCTTATTTCTGCAGGGGTAATTCCCTTTTCTTTGAGTGAAATCTCCACCAGCTGTCTGAGGTTGCTTTTTTTAACCCCCTCCCCTATGAGGTCTGCAGGAATATCTCTCTGGATTCTCATTATTCTCACATATTCCGGGACTTTCCCATACCACTCGCTTATGATTTCAACAGCTTTTGAAGTTTCAAGAGGCTTATATTTTCTTTCCTGCATCATCCGGTAAAGGGCTGTTCCGGGAAGGACAAGCGTAGGATATATCTTGAGCATGTCCGGCTTGAACCTTTCATCGCAGAATATTTTTTCAATCATTTTTTTATCCTTTTTAATATCTGAGCCCGGAAGGCCAGGCATTAAATGATAAACAATTTTCAGGCCTGCATTTCTTAGACTGCGGGTCGCACTGACAACATCTTCAACAGTATGCCCGCGGTTTATTATTCTGTATATTCTGTTGTCGGGATGCTGGACGCCAATTTCAACCCTCGTTGCCCCGTATTCCAGCATTTTGTTTATATCCTTCTCCGAACATACATCCGGACGGGTTTCGATTGTAAGGCCCACAATCCTGTGCTTTGATTTTTCATTTAATTTTTTTGCGTCGGCGAGGTTTCTGGATGTTTTTCCGTTCATTGAATCGTAGATTTTTTTAATGAAATTCCTCTGGTATTTCTCAGGGGTTCTGAGAAATGTCCCGCCCATCACAATCACCTCGCATTTGTCTGTCGGGTGGCCGCTTTCCCTGAACTGCCTCAATCGTGAAAGGACCTGTCTGGAAGGGTCAAAACCTTCATTTCTTGCCCTTAAAGCCGCGGGCTCTTCGCCCGTGTAGCTTTTTGCCGCCTTTCCCGTGAAAGGACAGTAGATGCATTTCCAGAGGCAGGAATCATCAGGCCTAATCATAACTGCAACAGGTGTGACTCCGGAAAGGGTGCGCATAGGTTTTTTTAAAAGAAGAGATTTAATTTCAGGGGTGAGTTTTCTTTTTGGAAATTCTTTGAGTATTTCAGGGTTTCTTGGAAGGGACTTAAGATGAAATTTCTTTCCCGCTTCATTTTTTATTTTCCTAAGATTTTTTTCTCCGGAGATAAGCCTGCCTATAATGTACTGAATTGCCTGTTTTTTCATCTTCACCACAGATTTGAAATCAGGCCTGCGAATGAATAAATCGGTCCTTCAAGAATGGGGAAAATCATTGTTCCGTGGTTTGTGGCCTTGTAGTCATTAAGAAGGTTGCTGCGGACAGCAATCTGCACCTCATCCTGCTTGGATATCAAATCGCTTGAGGTGGAAACTACTGTGATTACCGGATTGTAAACCTCCTCTTCATTTTCAACAATTTCATAAACAATAGTTTTGCTGGACTTGGAAGGAACATAAACATATTTTTTGAAATTCCACTGCCTGAGGTTCTCCCCTTGCACCTCGAAAACATCGCTTGCACCGCCCGTATTGTCTATAGTGATTGTAAATCTGGCCGGCTGGCCGGGACCGACTTCAACATTTTTCGGGTTTACGGACATATCCATCACTTCGGTGGAAATTTTTACCGAGACATAAAAGATTATTTCCCCAAGGCCTTCTTTGTTGTCTTCATCAATAACTGAAATTGTGTTCAGATATTCTCCTGCTTTGGCATTCGGAGGGGCAGTTATTTCAACATGGAGTGGATTGCCGTAAAGTTTGCTCTTTTTTTGTTTCCATCCTTCAGGCTGGTTTGATGCTTCTGCAGTATCATAAAAACCGCCTATTCCGTGAATTCCTCCCTCGGAAATTTGCGGATTTATGTCGATATAAACAGTTTGTCCGGGACCTATTGTCCCAAGATTTATTGTGTCTCCTTCATTTACAATCTTGTAATACGGTCCTGTCATTTCTATTGAATAAACTAATCCTGCAAGCAGAAAAAGGAATATGAAAAAGGTTTTTTTCATACGTTCACATAGGAAGAGAATCTATAAAAACGCTTCTACATCCCTGGATTTTTTCTCATTTGTCTCTTCAAAATCAAGAGCCTGCTGTTCAAGAGGCCTCCCTTTTTCTCTTTTCTTGGATTTCCTGTCGCGGATTCCAACAAAGATGGGGCATTTTACGGCTTCGCCCACTATGATGCCCTCGCCGACCTGAAGGGAAGTTATGCTTCTGAGCATTCTGCCGTCTATCCCCTCGGAGCTTTCCCCTATGTGCTGAAGGTCGTTTGGATTGGTTACTCTCAGGATTATGTGGGTGTTGCACTGGCTCAGGGCAGTTGTGCTTAAATTAACCGGCCGCTGGGAGATTAGGCACAGGCAGGCGCCGAATTTTCTTCCCTCCCTTGCAATCTTTTCAATTATGGATTTTGAGATGTTTGAGTATTTGTCCATCTTCTCGGTTGCAAAATTGTGGGCTTCCTCTACAACTAAAAGGAAGGGCGGGATTTTCTCTTTCTTTCTGAGATTAAACAGGGCTTTTGCAATATAGGAAACAATCATTCTTTTTTTCTTCATATTATCAAGGTCGCTAAGGTCAAAAACAAGCATATTGCCCGCTTTTACATCATCCCTTAATTTCGGGTTTTCTCTGCGGGTTATAAGGTGTATCCCCCTCAGTTCGCCCATCACCCTTCTTATCGGGTCCTTTATATTCTCCTTTGCAGGATAAGTGTTGAGCCTTTCATTTAGGTCTTTAAGGGTAAAATCTTTCCTTGCGTCTTTTGCCTCCCGCTTCATTTCCTTTATTATTTTTGAGAGAAGGGATTTTCCCGCAATGCTCATTTCGGGAAACCATTCGCTGATTGTGTTAGGGGAAAGTTTTCTGAAGGGAAAGGATATGCTTTTTCCTTCAACAACTTTTGTTTTTGTTCCGTAGTTTTTGTCATGCCTGAAGCCGGAATATTCGCCGTGTATATCAATAACAACAACCGCAACCCTTCCGGATTCTTTATTTCTTTCAAGAAGTTCCTCTATAAGAACACTCATAAGATGGGATTTGCCTGCACCGCTCATAGCAAGTATTGCAAGATGTTTCTGGAGAAGTTTTGTAAGGTTTAATTTTGCTTTTAGCTCATGGTGAAGAAGATTTCCAATTTCGAGGCCCGTGTTTTCATCAAACCCCAGGAATTTTCTGAGCATATCCTCATCGGCTTCCGCCACTTTTGAACCTGGATAAGGCGGGATTGAAGAGCGGCTAATCCTGCCTTCATTGTATGTCCCAAGAATGCGCACTTCCGCAATCATATACTCCCATGAGCTTACCGGAAAATTATGTTCAATTTTTCCCATACGTTCGTATTCCGCAATGCTTTCCGCTCTTTCAAAATATCTGTTTGCCCGCACTATTTCATTTACATAGCCGAAAAGAACTCCGTCTTCGCTTTTTGTCTGAATGTACTGCCCTTTTCTTACTCCGTTTCCGTTTTTAGGGTCTATCACAAATGAAAATTGGGCGGTGGAAGGACTTCCTTCAAGGGAAATGACTATTCCTAAATCGCTCATAGATTAGTATTGTCTGCAAGAGATTAAAATACTAACCTTGAAAGTTATAATGATGGATGTTGAAAAGGCCGGGGACATACAGGAAATGGTTGAACATATACTTGAAATTCTTAGTATGGAACACATCATAGATGCAAGGATAATATGCATGCGGAGCTACGGGGCCAAAGCAAATGCATATGCAAGAATATGGAGTCTGCCTAAAATCTGGAGAGTTGCAATGGAAATAAACCCTTTTTATGTGATTGAGGTCCTTTCAGAGAATTTTGACCATCTTTCAGAAGAAGAGAAGAAGAAAATAATCATACATGAACTGCTTCATATCCCGAAAAGATTTACCGGCGGGCTGGTTCCCCATAATTCAAGAGGAATAAAGATAAACAGCAGTACAGTAAATAAAATCTACCAGGAGTATATTAAGCGGTTTAATCAAAAGAATGGGAACTGATTTTGTAGAATGTTATTTCTTTGTCCGCAAGCGCAAAAACAGCCTCCTTTCTCATTTTCTTTGCAGTCTGAAGAAGAGCCGAGGCATCTTTTTCATCGGGCCATTTTCCATTTATCACTTTCATTACCCATCTTGTCCTGTCTTCCCCCGGCCTGAATCCTTTCTGGTACACCCGGATTAAATCGGAATCTTTAGAGAATCTGCATATGTATCCTTTTTCTCTCAGTGTTTTGAACACACTGTAGATGAGTTCTTCGTTTTTTGAAAGTTTTGATTTTCCTTTTAAAATATCTTTTTCTTCACAGTATTTCTGTTCAAAAATATTCAGAAAGTATCTGGCGTCTCTGGAAAGGCCTATTCCAAGCTCTGAAAGTTTTTCTATAGTGCTTTCATCCGTAATTTCCTTTTCCTTCATTCAGATACCTTCACTTTTGACTTCTCTTTAAGAAGCTTCATTACATCCTCAAGGTCTTTGGAATTAAGGTCTGACATAATCACTTCAACCTTGTTAGTTCCTGAGGTGTCAACTTCGAGGGTCCCCACACCCATTATTCTTTCAAGCAGATTTTTTCTTACAGTTACATTGGTCACATTGGAATAGTTGATCCATACATGCGAGGAGTTTATCACTCCTGTCCTTACAGCCATATGGTCTTCTTCAACCTCAATTTCTTTGAAGTAATGAACCACAAATGCAACTGCTCCGAGCAGAACTGCAAGAACCCATATTCCTATATACAGCATTCCCGTGAGAGTTCCCAGAAAAGACCTCAAAAAATGCACGAGGAGGGTTAAAATAACTGCAGATAATAAAATCTGGATAAACTGCACCTTGGGCGTTGGTTTAATTTTTAATAGACTCATACAAACAGATTCAATCAAAATAAATATAAATGATTCCGTGGGTCTGGAGACAGGTTATTTAAAATGGTGTGTTCTGTATTACTTGCCAAAAATCTATTTGGTATCTGACAGGTGAATTAAAATGAAGAGAATAGGAATAAAAGATGACAAGAAAGGGGGAAAACAAGGTATTCCTGGACAGCCCAAAACAGAGGGAATAATAAGAAAACCCGATGGGAAAGAAATGGTAAAATCATATATGTGCCTGCTTGAGTTTGGAAATGCGGCGGAGATTGCAAGAGAATTCGGTATCGGAAATGAAGAACTAAAAGAGATTGCAAGGGAAGCAATGAAAGAAGAGGAAAGATTCGGGAATGACTATCGGGTTTCAGCAATTAGAAATTTCTTTGGGTTTGAGAAAGAAAATTAATTTGCAGGTAAGATAGAATGCAAACAAGACAAGGAGTAAAAGACACAAAAAGGGATTTGGGTTCAAACTGGAGAGCGCATATAAAACTTGAAAAAGCGAGAGGAAACGAGATAGCAAAAGAAATAATTCCGCTTCTTTTGGAAGGAAAATTCAATCAGGCAGACAGACACTTTAAAGAAAATGGAATAAGCGGAAATGAAATTAAAAATATTGCAATCGAAGCCAAAAACCAGTGCACTGAAATGGGCATGCCAAAAATGGCAGGGAACATAGAAAAAAGATATCTTAACGGCAGAAAAAAAGGGAAAGGCAGATAGAATAATTATTAATATATTTTACATATAACTCCTCTATGATAATTTATACTGACGGGGCATGCTCCGGAAACCCGGGACCTATGGGAATAGGCGCTGTTTTTTACAAAGGAGAAAACAGAGTATGTGAGATTTCTGAAAAGATTGGAGACGGCACCAATAATATCGCAGAGTACAGGGCAGTTATTGAGGCAGTAAGAAAAGCAAGGGAAATGGGCGAAACTGATTTTGTAATAAGGTCGGATTCACAGCTGCTGGTTAGGCAGCTTAACGGTGAATACCGAATAAGAGAAATGCATCTGAGAAAATTAAAAAGAGAACTTGACGAGATTATGGGGGACAGTATGCATGTGCAGTTTGAACATATCCCCAGAGATGACAATACAGAAGCCGACCGTCTTTCAAAAAAGGCGATTGGGCTATGAACATTGAAAATGAACCTTCAATAGGCGAATATTTTACTTTTGTTCCCTCAAAAAAGAAGCCGGTTTATAACTGGTTCTTTTACAAAGAGGCATATTCCCCTGAAATTGTGGATTACTTTCTGGACAGATTTAAGGTTGAAAAAGGGCTGGTTGCTGACCCTTTCTGCGGGATAGGAACCACTCTTCTAAGGGCAAAGGAAAGAGGACTAAAATCTGTAGGGACAGATGTCTCCCCTCTTGCCTGTTTTGCCTCGTATGTAAAGACGCGGAATTACGGGCGGAGCGATGTGGAAGAAGGAAGAAGGGTGCTTAAGGGGTTCTTTGAAAGAAGGGAAACCCCGGGCATTGAATGGAAAAGCGAGATTGTTGATCCGCAGAAAGCGCTTCCAAAATCCAACTATGCAGCCGCACTGTTCATAAGAGAAAAAATAGAGAGTATTGAAAATGAAAAAATAAAGGACCTTTTTCTCCTTGCACTTGTTTCTCTTATCCCCCAGGCTTCACTGATGATAAAGGATGGCGGGGTGCTGAAATACAGCAGAACAAAATCAGTTCTCCCCCTGAAGGAAGGATTCAGAAGGAAAGTTAAAAAAATGCTTAAAGAGATTGAAAACACTTCCGCCGAGGGATATGAACCTGTAATCAAGCTGGGGGATGCAAGAAAATTCAGCACTTTTGCAGGTGAATCTGCTGACGCAGTAATTACTTCGCCGCCGTATCTCAACAATATTGATTATACTAAAATTTACGGGCTGGAACTGAGCCTGTTTTCAATGAGCGAAAAAACAAGCGCGGCTGCAAGGGCGGAGGCGCTGAGGTCATTTTCAGACCCAAATCTGGCTGTGCAAAAGGTTCCTCCTGAAATTGAAGAGCTCGGAATCAGGTATCCCGCAATAGGGGCCTATTTTGCTGATATGGAAGATGTTTTAATTGAGGTTAAAAAGGTTTTAAACGGCGGGATGCATGCTGTTTTTATAGTCGGAAATTCTGTAATATTCGGGGAACACATAATTGTGGATGAAATCCTTGCAAATATAGGGGAAAGGCTTGGTTTTGAGGCTGAGATTATCACATCACTCAAGAGATATGCATCAGGACCGAAAGGAAGAACAGAAACAAGGGAAAGTGCAGTTGTCCTGAGGAAGCTTTAATAAATTTAGGAACAGTATTTACATATTGATGATATGCAGGTTTTATGAGTGCTCTGCACAGTGATTGCAACCTGGAGCTCTGATTAAATGAGTCTAAGGGGACTGGCGGAAAAAGTTGGGGATGTGCTCAAACCCTTCGGGGTTCCCGAGGTTCTTTTATATTATTCAATCATATCTTCTAAATTGAAGGGGTTTGCAGGGGGCAGAGAAATAGCCGGCAAGAACCATGTGAAAGGAAGATTACTGCTCAAAAGAGGCTCTCAGCTTGAGCCGCTGGACATTTCCGAACTTTCAAAAGTTGATGAAAAATTTCTTGAACTTAGAAAAACAAAGCACCTTAAGGATATTGAAGGAAAAATTCCAAAAGTTCAGGAAAAGTTATGGAGGTATTTTCTGCCGCGTAAATTTGCGGATTTGTTTTATGCCGCCAATTATGAAAAAGGGAATGAGATTAGAAGGATATTTTATGATATAGACAGAACAGATGTGGAAAGGGAGAGAGTAAAAGAAGTGGCGCTGAAATTTATAGAACTAACTGAGGAGAAAAAACCTGAGTGGATTAAGGGAAAGCCGTTTGTGATGTGGACTGGAGATTCTTTCCACATTTATCTTAACCTTAAAAAACCTGTGAACACCGGATTTTATGAAAGAAATATCCGGCACGACATGGGATTTACCCTTGAAATGATAAATGAGCTGGACAGAGAATTCGGAAAAATCAAAGGGGGACATGAAAAGAAAAAGGGGCACATTATAATAGACCCGTCCCAGACACCGCCGGGAAAACTTGCAAGGCTTCCCTTTTCGCTCCATGTTGGGGACAAAGGGGTGGATGGTATTGCGGTTCCTTTAAGCAGAAAGGAACTGGAAAACAGAAAAATAATTGAAGAACTGGAAGAAATAAAAGCGGGAGACGTAATTAAAAATCTTGACAAACTCGGAAAAAACATTCCCTCCGGATGGCTTTGAATATCTTTTTAATATTTATTACTGTAATCGGAATAGGTTAATTAAATGGCCAAACACAGCATAATGCCTATACCTGATGCAATGGTCGGAGAAGTTCTGGGTCTTGCGGAGATTGTCTATTCTTACGGGGGGAAAATTAAGGTCTCGCTTCTTTCTGATGAACTCCAGATAGAGCTTGACGACCTTGGGGATGCAATTGACATGGCTGAGCTTCTTAAAATTGTAAAGGTGAAAAAAGGCGAGGTGATGCTCACTCTTTACGGAGAGGGGCTTGCTCTCGGGAAAATAGACGACAAAAAAAGAATACTGCGGGACAGAATATCCAAAATAGAGATGTTTAAATCAATAATCAAAAAAATCGAGAAGGAAAAGGAGATTCCGGAAGACGAGCTTCTGGAATTTCTGAGAAAAAAATACCCCATAGGGGATGCAGAACAATTCAAAAAACTCCTGATTTCCTGGGGAGGCTATACTGAGATTTTTGAATACTACGGAAACAAAGGACTTTTCACTCTTCCTAATCTGGAATTTAAAGAGTGATAAGGGACGTAATTTTATCAATAAGGTCGTTGAATTTTCTTCCTCTTCTGTTTCTTGGATAGGGAAGGTCCACTTCAACATCAGCTATTATTCTGCTCGGTCTCTGAGACATAACCAGAATGCGGTCCGCCATTATGACTGCCTCTTCAATATTGTGGGTTATTGTAATCATTGATTCAATAGGCCCGTTTTCGTCCATAAAAATACGGAGAACTTCGTTTCTGAGGTTGTTCGCGGAAAGAGGGTCAAGCATTGAAAAGGGCTCGTCCATCAGGAGAACTTCAGGTTCCCGGCAGAGGGCTCTTGCAATGTCAACACGCTGTCTCATCCCGTTGCTTAATTCACGGGGATAGCTTCCTTCAAATCCGTCAAGGCCCACCAGGTCAATGTATCTAAGGGCAGTTTCTCTCCTCTCCTCATCTTCTTTGTCAAGAAGGGAAAGTTCCACATTTTCAAGAACAGTTCTCCAAGGGAGAAGGGAAGAAGACTGAAAAACAAGCATAACGTTGGGGTCAGGTCCGGATATTTTTTTATTGTTGAGAATTACTTCTCCTGAATCCGGAGTTTCAAGGCCTGCGATTATTCTTATGAGGATTGTCTTTCCGCATCCGCTTGGGCCCACAATCACGACAGATTCGCTTTCATTTATTGAAAATTTGACCTTGTCCAGAACATTGATAGTCTTAGAATCTACCTCGTAATTTTTTACTATTTCATTAATCTGAAGCTTAACCATGGCCCTCACCAAAACTGTATCTCTCAACCTTTTCCAGCATTCTCTTCCATACAAACTTGTTTACCAGCAGCACTATAAGCATCATACTTATTACACTTAAAATAATTGCGGTTGAATCTCCAAGGGCTGCCCCTTCGGCCATCATATAACCCAGTCCTTCTGTATAGAAAACCTGGTCCTTGTAAACGATGTATTCGCTCACTATTGTCGCATTGAGGCCGCCGCCTATCGCTTCCACACTTCCGATTATAATTGCGGGAATTATCGCGGGGATTATAATGTTTCTAAGTCTTTGGGAGGTATTGAGACGCATTATTTTTGAAAGATCAAGAATTTCTCCCGGGATGCTTCTGATTGCCCTTATGAGATTAAAAAGAAGGTACCACTGGGTGCCGGTCATTATAAGGAATACTGATGCTATCTCTATCCCCAGGCCGCCGCCGAACACCTGGATTACAATTACAACTATTATCGGAAAAACGGCAACTGCAGGAATGGACTGCCCGACATCAAATATTGGCATCAGCATTCTCAGGAGCTCCTTGTTTCTTGCAATGGAAAGAGCTACTGCAAGAGTCCAGAAAAGAGCAAGGAGGTAGGCGATAATTATTCTTATTATTGTTCTTAAAGAATAGGAAAGAACCATCCATCCTTCCACAAATTCAGAGGTTTCATATGCTATAAAAGAGCCGAGACCGACAAGAATGATAAAAAGAAGCGCAAGAAAAGAAAGAGAAAGTGTTTCTTCTTTTTTGATTTTTGAATAAGGGCTTATTCCGAGAAATGAAAATAATTTTCCAAAAAATGAAGAGAAAAATTTGCTTTTTGTCAGTTTTTCTTTCACCCCCTCTCTGTAGGCATTTTCAAGGGCAAGAACCGCACTTTCTCCTGATTCTATATATGTTTCCTGACAGCCGTAAGAATATTTTCTTGCTCTGAATAACAGGGGCTGCCAGACGAAACGGTTTATTGAAAGAACGACGACCGCAAGGACGCCTATTCCCAGAAGGGAAAGAACCATGTCCCCGCTGTATGCAGATTTGCTGATAAACGAGCCTATCCCTGAGAGGATGTATATATTGTCTGCAAAAATGAGGTATTCACCCACAACTAAAAAATACCATGCGCCCCCCCATCCGGTTACGCTTCCGGAGATAAGAGGGGGATAAAGCGCGGGAAGAACAACATGGAAAAGATAATTGAGCCCTTTTATGTTGTTCATTTTGGAGATATCTTTTATGTATGAAGGTATTGTTTTCACCCCTTCAACAATATTAAAAAGAACTGCCCATGTCATTGAGGTAAAAATCAGGAATATGCTTACAATTTCGGTTCCGAAACCAGGAAAAACAGTGATTAAAAAAAACATTGCAAAAGGAACAAAACCCAGAACCGGAATGGACTGGAGTATATCCATTACCGGAAACAGAATTCTGAATGCACGTTCATTATGCGCTATCAGAATGCCGAAGGTAAGGGAAAAAATAAGAGTGAGAATATATGCGCTTGTCATTCTGAGCAGGCTTCTTAGGATATAATAAGGAACCATCAGGGCTTCCTCGCCCATTGTATAAAATAAGGCAATGGCAATAAAAATAGCAAAAATAAGAATGTGCCTGCCTTTCATACGTTTTATGGGTATGAAAAATTTATAAAATGTCAGGAGTTTAAGGCAAGAAGGCCGGGAAGCGGTTTTCCGCTCAAATGCTGGAGGAAAGCTTTTCCTGAAAGGCTGACATAACCGAAGTTGTCTTCCCTTATGCCGAACTTTTCAATCGCGGATGCAGTATGGCCGCCGCCGACAAGGCCAAATGCTTTTGAGTCTGCTATTGCCCTTAATATTTTTTCAGTTCCATAAGAAAGTTCGGGGATTTCATAAATTCCCATAGGCCCGTTCACCACTACTATCTCTGACCCGTGGATTATTCTGGAATAAGTTTCCGCGGTTTTTTTCCCTATATCGCCTATTGAACCTTTAAACGCAGAATCCGCAGAATATTCTTTTCTCTCTCCGTTTTCCACTACCGCAATATCAGAAGGAATTTCTATCACTTCTTTGTATTTAGAATAAATTTCTTTTACTTTTTCAAGAAGTTCCAGGGAGCCGGTTTTTTCCAGATACTCTCTGCTGTCCCCGATACTTTTTCCGGCTGCAAGGAGGAACAGTGTTGCCGGGCATCCGCCAAGAAGAACCTTCCCGGCTCTGCCGGATACAAGCCAGTGCTCCATAATATTTATGCTGTCCGAGGCTTTTGCACCTCCAAAAATAAGAGTTATTTTTCCTTTATAAGTGTCAAGTTTTTTAAGCGCCTCAATCTCTTCCCTAAGTACATTTCCTGCAAAACCAGGAATGAATTTTGTGAATCCCACAACACTTGCATGCTCCCTGTGTGCAACCGAAAGAGCATCCAGAATAAAAAAATCAATGTGCGTGCTTAATTCAACAACAAATTCCGCATCAAAAGGTTTTTCAGTTTCCTCTTCCAGATAACGGACATTTTCAAGGAGAAGAATATCTCCGTCTTTCATTGAATTTATTTTCTCAAGTGTTTCCTTTCCGAGAATTTTCTTTGAAAATTCAATCTTTCTGCCTGTGAGACTTTCAAGAAGAGAAATGTGTTCCTCAAGGCTTCTGAAATCGGACTTTCCTTTTTTTCCCTGGTGTGAGAGCACAATTACCCTTGCGCCTCTTTCTGAAAGTTCTTTTATCGTTTCGGAGTGTTTCTGGATTCTTTTATTGATTAATGGTTTTCCGTTTTCATCAAGAGGAGAGTTAAGGTCCACCCTTATCGCAACTTTTCTGCCTTTTACATCAATATCTTTTATTGATTTAAAATTCATTTGTTCTCACTTCTTTTTTTCCATTTTTCTTTTGAAGGGCACTTTGGATTTACGCAGGCCGAGTATCTTTTTCTTTTCCTGCTTATCATCACCACAGGCATTCCGCATTCCTTGCACTGCTTCCCGGTCGGCTTTACATAAGCACCGGTAGGGAGAGGAAATGCATTTTTGCATTTGGGATAGCCGGAACATCCTATAAACTGCTTTCCGCCCCTCAGCCTTATTATTCTGAGGGAGCCGCCGCACTTGTCGCACGTGCCTATCTTGCTCTCATTTTCTTCAGTTATTTTAAGGGCTCCGGAAAGTTCATTTCCTATTTTTTCCTCGTTCTTTTTCCACCTGTCAAGTATCTGGACAAGAATTTCTTTTCCTTCCTTTATCAGTTCATCTTTGTTCTTTTTCCCGTCCTGTATCTGCTCCATTGAGATTTCAATTTTTCTGGTTAGGTCTTCATCAAGTATTTCAGGAGCGTATTTTTTCAGAATTTTGTCTACTGACAGGCCGAACTCAGTAACTTTAATTGATTTTTCGGCGACATAATTTCTCTTAAAAAGAGTGTCCACAATCGTGGCTCTTGTTGCTTTTGTTCCAAGATGCTTTTTTTCAAGTTCAGAAATTACTGATGCCTGCGTATATCTCCTTGGCGGCTTTGTTTCCTTGTTTGTTTTTTTCTTGTCTTCCACCGGGACTTCCTCACCTTCCCTGAATTCCGGGATTATTTCGTCTTTTCCGGTATAGTAGGAACCATAAAACTCTATCCAGCCTTTTTCAATAATCCTGCTCCCCCCAGCCTTGAATATCTGCCCGTTTGAATCCGCAGTCACTTTGTCCGTTTCCCTTACTGCCTTTTCCGAGAAACAGGCAAGGAATCTCCGCACGATGAGGTCGTAAAGTTTTTTTTCATTTCCTTCAATTTTTGGTTTCTGGCCGGTTGGATGAATTGCAGGATGGGCGGGGTCTTCTTTTTTTCCTTCCATCGGCTTAAACCTGTTCTTTTCAATAAGTTTCCCTGCAAGAGACGAGTAATCGGGATTTTCTTTTAATTTTTCAATTATTTTT
>JAFGQX010000068.1 GCA_016935455.1 Microcaldota archaeon | reverse complement strand
GTATACCAAACGGGAATTTTCAGCAGCAAAAGAAAGATAATATCCCTGGATTCTATTGTTGATACTTCTTTGGAAAGAGGGTTATTGGACGGGGTATTCAACGTTGCAAAACTGAATGTCAGCACTGCTGGAAGCAGGAGTTTTGATGCAAGCATCTCAAACGTCAACTATGGCTCCGCTAATGAGTTACACGAAAGAATTCATGAAAAAATACGTAGGAGAGAGAGAAAATTTCAGAGTCGTTTGACTTAAATTGTTTTCGTGGGAATGAGAAACCTGATTATATATCTAATCCACTCCAATCCCACCCATTAATTTAGTTATCTATTTCACTTTTGCCAAATTTTCAATTCTAAAATCCTACACATCCGACAGGGTTTGCTTTACTAGAAAGTATATTGTATCTGTTCCACTGGTAAAAAAGCGGGTGTATCAGGTTAATGAATTTTAATCAGACCGCACGTCAATCCTCACCGGGCGTAAACCCTCAGAGATCACCTTAGTCATCATTTAATAAAAATTGGAACGAGAGTATTTAAAAAACAAGGGGGATAATAAAATATTATGAAGAAACTGCTCATCTTCCTTTTAATTTCTGCGGTTGTTTTCGCGAATACTACTCCTGAGCAGCTTGTTTCTGAAATTAGAGCGGAAAACCACTGCACAAATAATGTATGTATAAACAAAATGGCTGATGAGATCACATACGGACAGTATACTGAATGGAATACTCCGGAAGAAGCTTCTGAAAAGCTTTCAAAATATCTTGAGGGATGCCAGAAGAATTCGGATGCGGTCTGCGAAAGTTTTGAATTGGCCGGACATCAAGCAGTGTGGAGAAAAGATAAGATGCTTATCCCCATCTGCTCGGAAATCACTTCTGGATGCATAAGCAATAATTTTGTTGAGTATGGAACAACAAAAGAGACTATCTGGTGGAGATGCGGAAGCAAATTAAATTATATTGAAATCTATGGAAAATCAACAGTTTACCATACTGAACCCGGCGGCAAGCAGCTTACATACGCGGGGAGGATTACCGGGGAATTTCTTCCATATGCGGAGGAATATGCAGAACTAATGGAAAGCAAAGGGCTCTGCGAGTATTCCCCTCCAGTTATAGAAGAACCTGAGCCGGTTGTAGAGAAAATTGTTGAAGAAAACGAAGTAGTGGAAGAACCAATTGTGGTTGAAGAAGAAGCTGTTGAGGAAGCTAAAGAAGAAAAGGGTATCTGTGTATCTGCGTTTGTACTTTTCATATTATTTGGGTTCTGTCTGAATAGGGACTAGTCATCTATGGGGGTCTTGGAAGGGCTGGGATATGCCTTTCTAAGACTAAATCTCAATCTGGAAACGGAGTATTGCCGCTATTTTTCCCAGGCCCTTAAGGGTTAAACCGGTATCGCTTTCTTTTGAAAAGATAATCACATCTGCTTTGGATTTGTCTGCAAGGTCAAGGATATAATCTGCATCATCAGAGGTTCTTACCAGCTCGTCCATAATCAGGAGTGATTTAATTGCAGAATATTCTGCCGCTTTTTTTACATGCTCCAGGCCATATGTTGCAAGGCCATCGTCTTTGTGGATATGCATTATGAGCTCATCCAAAAGTTTTGCCTCTTTTTCAAGTCTTTCTTCACCAGATATCTTTTCAATTACTCCTTTTTTGAGGAGTTCGTTTATTCCGTTTATTTCGGCATAGGAACAATTTTCAAATACCAGCCTTTTCAGGAGTTCAGGTTCCTTTCTTTTAACATACTCTTTAAAGTTGTCTTTTGTAAACCCCGGTCCGGCGACAACTGTTTTCTCTTCTGATTTTTTAATGTAGTCCATTATTTCTGAGAAGTACTTCCCAACACTGGACTGGTAATCCCCTTCTTTTTTTGAGGCACGGTTGTAAAACTCCGGGCCCATGTCCACCCCATAACCGCGGACTATGGCGGTGAGAGCTTTTTCTTCATCAAGAACTACGATTCTTATCTTGGGTTTTTTGGATTCTTTTTCTGCTTCTTTTAGTCTTTTAATCTGGAAGGGCTTCCAGTTTTTGTTAAGGACTTTCAGTATTGTTCCCGGAACCACATCAAGGGAGTGATACCTCCCGAGCTGGATTAGTTCTTCATTGTTGGTTTCTACAATTTTTCCTCTTAACCTGAGCCTGTTCACATCTTTTGAAAATTCTATGTCCTCGATATCCACTGCTATGAATACAGGTGCTTTGTCCTCTTTTGTTCCTATTTTTACAGTTCTAAGGGTCCTGGAACCTATCCGGTCCCCGATGGAAAAAATATTTTCAAGGTGCCAGAGGTCCTCCAGTGTTTCTGGGGACAGTTTTGCCTGGCCGCTTTTCTTGTCAAGGAACATTATTTTCATAGAGATAATAGGAAATGAAAACATTAATAGATTTAATTTCCTATAATATTATGAAAAAACTAATTTTTTTGCTGGTTATCACTGCGATTTCAGCTGTTTACCCATATGAGATAGGGATGCCCTGGGAGCATCCATACTGGGACTTGGAAAATGAATATGTGATTACTGCGGGGTTGTACGGGTTCTGGTATGACCAGATAATGGATGAAAGTGTGGTTGGGCTGGCGTGCGAAGAGATAGATTTTTTTATTGTTGAAGATGAGGGGCTTCAGAGTAGAATAGATGAATGCATATTGTACGAAGCATATCTATCTGAAGCAAGGAATTCTTGCGGAATGGCTACTTTTGGAACAGTCAAAAAAACTCTTACAGAAGATGAGAAATATTACTTTTTTCTTCAAAAGGTGTCCAGGCAGTTTGTTTATCCTGGAGAACAGGTTATGGAATCCGTTTATGTTTCTGAGTGTCTCAAGTACGGGGGAATTTGGAAGGCTGCGTTAAGCAATGCGGTGTATATGACCGCAAAAACTGAAATTGACCTTGAGGACAAGGTGGCCGGCCTTAAAGAGATTTATGAAAAAATTGAGTATGAAGGACTGTGCGGACAGTACGCAAAAGAAGAATGTGAAGAGTATCTGGAACTGGTTAATGAGAAAAAGAACATAACCGGGGCGCACTGGTATGGAAAAAGCCGTTATTTACTTAACAATTTAAGCGGGGAGTTTTGGGAAGAACGGCCGGATATGGAGCATTTTTCAGAATATATAAATATCGTATGGTCAAATATGAGTTCTGTTGAGAAATTAAAGGCAAGGATGGAGGTAAAAGAGAAAGACGCAGATGAGATTTCGGAAATGCTTAAGAAAGAATGTGAAATAAGCAAGGATGAGTGCAGTAAAAAATTAAAACAGCTTGAAAAGGAGAAGGTAAATCTAATTTCAGCACTGATTGAAAGTGGCGGATACCTGGGAGAAACAGAACTGGGAACGCTGAGAGACAGTTATGAGGAATTAGTAGGTGAAAAGGGAACTAATGATGTTGTGTTTGAACTGGAAAATTTTAAAAGAAGCAAAAAAATTAGGGGTTGGCTTCAGAGCAACCTGGAGAATTACACTATTTTAAAGGAGGATTATGATCTGGTAAGTGCGGAGGCTGAAAGTCTGCTTGAATCTGCAGAAGACAATGTTGAGGAAATAAAAGAAAGAGCAGAGGAATCAATTGATGAGTACGAGAACATCGCAAAGGGAAAGATGGAAAGTCAGATGGCGGAAGAGGAATATGGAATCGCACTGGAGAACATGAACAGGGCGGAGAAAAGTGTTTCTCTTGGAGAGCGGTTCGCATATTACAAAAAAGCGTACACCCATGCCGAAAATGCAAAACTTTTTTTGCAGGAAGGCTCGGAGATAGGCGATACCGAATTCCTCTCAAAGCTTGAAAGAATCAACGGAATGATTAAATCTGCGGAGAAAGATGGGCTGGAAGTGTCTGTTGAAAAGACACTTGCAGAGAATATCGAGCCGCAGGATATAGGGAGGGGCTGGTATCTTGATTTTATTGAAGAAAGTATTCTTGAGAAAGCGGAAAGCCGATTTTACGGGCTTCCAGAGAGAAAAAATGAAATAATCCATTTGCTTTCTTCCGGGCCCGGGCTGGAAGCATACAAAAAGAAATTTCAGGGAATTGATGATGGTTTTGTAGGGGCAAACACTGTGGACTATTTTAGCGGATTGGGAAAACTCGCAGATGCTGAAGAGAGTTATGAGGAAATTATTTTTCAATTAAAAATTAAGATGGATGATATTGTAGTAGAAAGGCTGGAGAAAGAAGTAAATTTTTATGTTCCTGAAGCGGAGGTTGAAGGGGAAAGTGAGGTTGAAATAGAAATCTCAATTAGAAACAGAATGAATTACGGAACTGGAGAAACCAGCGCTGAGGTTGAAATGCCTTTTGAAACTGCGCTGTTTATATCTGATTTTGATTATGTTCCTGAAGAGATTTACCAGATTGCAACTGAAAAGAAAAAGATTACAATATACTTCAGGGAAATAAATGCTAACAGCGAATATGTACTTCTCGGGACAAAAAATGGGGATGTTGTAGAAGTAAATTCAGTGAAAACTGAAACCTGGGGAAAGGCTGACGGAAGTGCAGTGATGGAAAAAGAGTTTAAATTTGACATTCTTCTTGATGCAGAATCCATCGGTGTTTATTTGCCCGGGTGGAAATGTGAAAGGGCGGTTCTTGACGGATATGAAACAAATTGTGAGGGTGGGCGACTGGGCAAAAAAATAGATGCGGGAAACCATATACTCAATCTAAGGTATTATACTGAAAATGGATGGGATTTGAAATATGGAAATTATAGTGTCAGCGATTTTGGAATGAAAAAGCAGGTTAGCCACATTCTGGGCATTGTGCCCAATATTGATATGGATTCAGTACAGGTTGTTCTCGGGGAGACATTTGAAGGTAATGTCGGGATTAAAGGAATTTATTCTTACAGCGGAAATAAAATAAGTGGAAAGCAGTATGCCGACGGAAATACACTTTTCAGTGTTTTTGATTTGAAGGTGGGTGAAGAAACCCAAGTGAGGATTGAGTACGAAATTGAGAATGCGGAAGAGTATCTTGGAGAGGAGTATCTAAAATATTCTGGATTTGAATTAACGGACAGTGAAGAGGAACAGCTGGAAAGCGTGGGCGAACTGATTGAACAGAATAAAACAAATGAAGCGCTTGAGATTCTTGAAGGGCTGAAGAAGAATGTGGAAAAAAGAACTGACGAGGATTTAAAATATGGTGCAAATGCAGAGGAATTGAAAAAATATGTGGAAAATGAAATCGAGGAGCTCAGGGAGATTTATGAAAAAATTGACCGGGACGATGTTTTTGCAATTAAAATAAAAAATAGAATTCAGGAACTCGAGGAAATTAACAACAGTACAAACGGAAAAAACAACAAGGAAACTGTTGACTTGCTGAAAAAAATTGACAGGGAATGGATGCAGGATACTGTTGGTGAATTCTGGAAAATGAAATATTCTGAGTATAATTCTTTGAAAGGACAGATGATTTCCGCGGGAGTGAATGAAATCCACTTAGAACTGTTTGAGGATTTTGAGGAAAAAATGAATAAAATGAAGGTTACTGGAGAGATGGATTACATACCTGAAATAATTGAATTGTATGGAATTATTGAACAGGAAAAAACGATGGCTAATGTGGGAGCTACTGGATTATACAATGAACTGGTTGAAGAGATAAAAGAAAAGATTGAAAAAAATAAAGATGTGGAAGAGAGTTATTCTCTGGAATATGGGCGGGCTGACGGAAAAAGAGTTGAAAAATTATTTTCTGTCAAACCTTCTGAGATTTCAAAATCAAGGGAAAACGTAGAGGAGAGTATTGAAAAAAAAGAGAACTATCGGGATTTAAGCGGAAAATACGGAGAGTACCTTGGAAATGTTGGAAAGATGGAAAAAACGAATGAAAGGATTATGGATGAATATACGCGGGTAAGGGAACTTTCTCTGAAAATTTATTCGGAAGCAGAATTAAACGAAGGGCAGAAAGACTGGGTTGAACAGGCAGTTGAAAGGATGGAATTAATGGCCGGTGAAGGGAGATATGTTGAGGCTATAGATATAGGGGAAACTATTGTAGATGATCTTTCTGAGGGTAAAGTCCCGGGTGAAGAGAATGAAGCAATCTGGGTGATAATTGTCTCTTTGATTGCCCTCGGAGCATTTGGAGTTTATATGCTCAGGGACAGAATCAGATTTGGGGAGAAAAAAGAGAAAAAATGGAGGAAAATAAAAAGAATGGATTAAAACCAGTCTTTAACTTTTGTCTGGCCGTAAAGTTTGCGGACTGCACTTTTTGATGAGGTGTAAGATTTGAGGATAGTTTTCATCTTTCTTTCTCTGCTGAGCGAAGCATGGTAGAAATACTCATCCCTGGATTTTTTTGTTATGAGCATATATACCTCACCGTAACCAAAACGGCCGGTTCTCCCCCTCCTTTGGATTGAACGAATTTCTGACGGGATGGGTTCATAAAAAATTACTGCGTCCACTGCAGGTATATCAAGACCCTCTTCCCCCACTGAAGAAGCAACAAGGAATTGGAATTTGTTTCCCCGGAAATCTCTGATTGTTTCTTCTTGCATTTTTCGGTTGTAGTTGTCTTTTCTCCCCATGAACGGCCGGGCATTAAATCCCGCGCCGGAAAGTTTTTCCGAGATGTGCATTACCTGGTCACGGTACTGGGCAAAAATTATTGCCTTTTTTTCTTTAAGGCCAGCTGAAAGGGACAACAGGGAAACCATTTTTGGATGGTCTTCATTTTTTCTGCACATCTGTTTTATCTTGATAATTTCTGGTTTGTTAAGAAGGATTTTTGCACTTTTTGTATCTTTATTCTCCATCTTGGAAAGGTAGTTTGAGAAAGACTGCATACTTTGTGTTTCAAGAAGTTCAACCATGTGAAGAAGATTAAGAAGTATTGAATATTGTATTATTGCAGGGAATTTGAGTCTGGATTTGGAATTCATTATCCTGGCTCTAAGGGCCATAAACTGGGTTTTAGAACGTAAAGGAGGGGGAAACCCCATACTCCCAAGGGTTTTTGCATGTTTTTTAATCAGTTCATCCAGATATATCTTAATCATCCTATAAGATGGGGGGAGAGAGACAAAAATCCACTTGATATCTATCTTGTGGAGATAATCCTGAACATCTTTGTCTTTGGAAGTGCGTATTTCCACATTACTGAGTTTAAGATTTTTTAGAACTTCCTCTATTCTGGCTCTTTTTCCCCCGGGTGAAGCTGTGAGACCAAGAAGAAGGCAGTCTTCGGGAAGAACATCTGCAATTCGTGTATATGCATAGTCCCCCACCGCTTTATGAGCCTCATCAAAAATCGCCAGTTTGATCTGGGAGCTGGTGAGCAGACCGTTGTTTAAATCGTTGCGGACTGTTTGGGGGGTTGCGATAATAACATTTTTGTCGTATTCTTTTGTTCTTTTTGAAGGTGAAAGGTCCCCTGTAACTATAGTTACATGTTCCGGAGACAACCCCAAAACAGTTAAAACAGAGTTGTAATGCTGCTGTGCAAGAGGTTTTGTTGGTGTCAAAAGAAGGCATTTTCCGTCCATATATTTATCATTAATTAACATTAAGGCAATCAAAGTTTTACCAAGGCCAGTAGGCAGAACAACGAGGGAGTTTCCTTTGGAGATGATGGACTGGTAGATGTTCTGTTGATATGCACGTGGTTTAATATTCATCATATAAATAAGGCCAATCAAAAAATATAAACTTTGCCGGCGCGCGCCTGAGAGGGGGTAATTCCACTAATAGTCGTTAT